>JADFPG010000006.1 GCA_022562455.1 Fidelibacterota bacterium
AAAATCACATCCCCTCCCTCATCAACTTACTTCAAAAAGATGGTGTAACCTTTCCCAATAACCGCCATCTCAAGTTCGACGTACTCACTGCCCGGACAGGGGGTGTTCTCCACGCGGAGGGGGAGGCAGAGGGGAAACGATTTGCCGTTTCATTCGGTCCCCTTCATGGTCCCGTCACCGCTTGGCAGGTGGAGGGTGGTTTGAGAGAAGCGTACATGGGTGGTTATGACGACATCATCTTCTGTGGCTTTGCCTTCGATCCCGAGGCTCAGGCGAGTATCGCAGCCAATCCCCATCCGAAAGTGAAAGCCCATGCTTCCCACATCCGCCCTGACGTCATCCTGAAAGATTCGGAAGGGGGCGACCTGTTGAAGACTACCGCCACAAGTCAACTGTTCACTGTCTTCGGCGAGCCCGATGTGGAACTGACAAGAAAAGATGATGAATACATCCTGAAGCTGCTCGGGGTGGACGTGTACGATCCCCTCACAGGCGCCGTTACTTCGGAAGACGCCGGCAGAGTAGCCGCGTGGTTTATTGACACGGATTACGATAGCCGTACATTCTGCATCGTGCAAGCCTTTTTTCCTGATAAGTCCGCATGGAAAAAGTTGGAACGTGCCTTGAAAGGGACGCTGGATGAAGAGCGGTTTGAGATGCTTACGGGTCAAGAATCCCTTCCCTTTGAAGCAGGAAACCATAAAAAGGCAGCGGTGAAGGTGATTGACCAGCGGGGGAATGAGGTGATGAAGGTGGTGGAATTATCTTGAGGTGCCCGTTTAGCACCTTAACATGGAGGACACATTTTGTGACCTCCAAATCAGATAGAATAGGATTAAGGTACAAACCAATGGTGTTCACAGAGCAAGGAGTCGCCATGCTATCTTCTGTTCTTAAGAGCAAACGAGCCATTGAAATCAACATACTGATTATGAGGGCGTTTGTGCGTCTTCGTGAATTGCTCTACTCCAACAAGGAGTTGGCTTTGAGAGTAGAAATGCTTGATCGTGAGATGAGAATTCAGGGTGACAAATTAAACCGGGTGGTTGATATTATGACTCAGTTGTTAGAGTCACCTGAAGTAGTACCGAAGCGGAAGATCGGTTTTGATATAGTAGGAAATGATGACTAAACCTGAAGCTCAACGACATTTAGCTGTTGATGAGCCGATCATCAATAGCCCTTGGACTGAGCCCCAATATCATTGGCTATATGAAAAGGACACAGGATTGCCAAGCAAACAGCCGGGGAGAAGATCGGCTCATTATTATTTTCGAGCAAGACGGCGATTGGATACAGGACAAACGAAGCTTTTCGCCGAAGAAGAGATGGTGGAATTGAAACTGGTAAACAAAATACGAGATCAGGTGAGGAAATGGCGGGAAGGAGGCTACAAAAATGCCAGTCATGTGACAAAACAACTCCTACGACATTGGAACACACCTGATCGAGAGAAGAAGCTTTTTTTCTGTCAACTAGAGGCAGCAGAAACCGTTATCTGGCTTAACGAGATTCATAAGCCAGGCCAGCGTGGCATCACTATTCCTAAAGATGAACCCAATGAAGAAGGTTTTCCATCGCTGAGGCGTCAGTGTATAAAAATGGCCACTGGCAGCGGCAAGACAGTGGTTATGGCAATGATTGCTGCGTGGAGTATCCTGAATAAAGTACACAACCGCCAGGCAAAATGGTGCTCCGACGCTATTCTCATCGTGTGCCCCAATTTAACAATCAAAGAACGATTAGGCGGTGCTCCTAAAACCAATGTTGGCTCTGAACCAGAACGTGCACTCATCCCAGGTGCAAAAGGGAATTACTACGACATATTCGGTCTCGTTCCAGCCAACTTGATAGAGTTTCTGGGGCGGGGGAAGTTCATCATAACCAACTGGCACCAATTTTCAATGATAGATGACAGCAAGAAACGGAGCATAATGAAACGGGGGAAAGAGAGCCCGCAGGCGTTTGCTAACCGTGTGCTGAGAGACCTGGGTAGTGCCAAAAACATCCTTGTTATGAATGATGAAGCTCATCATGCCTACCGCCCGGCGCTCATCGATCCTGACGATCCGAAAGTCGCAAAACTATCGGCTGAAGAAAAGAAACAGAAAGAAGAAGCCACGGTCTGGATTTCTGGTCTGGATAGAATCAATTTTGCAAGGGGAGTCAATCTGGTAATGGATTTAACAGCAACACCATTTTATATCCACGGCAGTGGGTATCCGGAAGGAAGTCCTCTCCCATGGATTGTTTCCGACTTCGGACTGGTGGATGCCATAGAGTGTGGAATTGTGAAGATTCCTCAAGTGCCTGTGGATTCCAACTCAGGACGCCCCGTTCCTGAGTACTTTGCTTTATGGAAATGGATCAACGAGAAACTCCCAGCGAAGGAGCGGGCAAGTGGTAAACGAAAACCCAAGCCAGAAGCCATTATCCGGGAGGCTGAAGGAGCTCTGCAGCAACTGGCGGGACAGTGGAAGGATAAATTTGAAGAATTTCAAAAAAATAATTATCCAGTACCTCCTGTGTTGATAGTTGTGTGTGACAACACAAACATTGCGCAGGTGATTCACGAATACATAAGCGGTGAGCATATGGAAATAGTTCCTGACACCAAAGGCAAGAAGCGCAAACGGAAAGTTTTTGATTCTGGACATGTGTTTCCCGAATTGTTGGGAAACACAGAAAACATCGAGAACACAGTCCGGATCGACAGCAAACTTCTAAGTCAAGCTGAGGAAAGGGAGGAAGGAAAATCAAAACAGGATGCAGCAGAAGCCCTGAGGAAAAAAGTCAATACTATTGGGAAAGTCGGTGAGCCAGGAGCAAATATCCGGTGTGTTGTTTCTGTTTCAATGCTGACAGAAGGGTGGGATGCACAGAATGTGACCCATATTTTGGGTTTAAGGGCTTTTCAGTCTCAGTTACTTTGTGAGCAAGTTGTTGGGAGAGGCTTGCGCCGAACCCAATATGATGATTTTTCAGTACCCGAGTACGTGGACGTCTATGGCATTCCATTCGAAGTTATTCCTGTGAAAAAGAAACCAGTGGGTCCCACACCTACGCCTCCTCCAACAACCCTGGTCAAAGCTTTGAAAAAAAGAGAAGAGCTTAAAATTGAATTCCCGAGAGTAGAGGGGTTTGTGTACAAAGTGAAAAGTCGGATTACTGCTGATGTAAGCAAAATTGAACTCCTTGAAATAGACCCCTCAACGGAACCCACGAAAACCGTCGTCAGGGCTCGTGTTGGCTACCAGATAGGCGTGCCCGGTCTTGCAGGTCCTGGTGAAACCATAGAAGAAACACGTAAAGCATTTTATGAGCGTATACGTCCTCAGCAGATTCATTACGAAATTGCGAGACAAATTACTTCGGCATTGTTAGCAAGTGATGACTTCAAGATGCAGGCGAGGCAACTGTTATTTCCTCAAGTACTGCAAATCGTGAAACATTATGTGAAGCCAATATCCGAGAATGGTCGGGTGGAATACAACGGTATTGACCAGCGGGAGCTGGGCTTGCAACGATATGTTCAGATAGTCATCGAGAGACTATGTGCAGCAATACGGCCGGATGAGGGGGCCGGTGAAGCCCCTTTAATTCCCAGACTCGAACGATTTCGCCCCAGAGGATCTACTACCAAAGTACTGTTCAGAACAGCTAAGAAGACCAGAACTACACTGAAAAGCCATGTCAGCCATGTTGTGCTCGACACAAAACGGTGGGAAGGGTCAGTAGCATACTATCTTGAACAAAATGACTTAGTTTTTTCATACGTGAAAAATGATCACCTTGGTTTTACCATAGACTACGAGTTTGGTGGAAGTCAGCACACGTATTTGCCTGATTTCCTGGTGAAGCTCATATCAGGTATTACCCTTGTGCTGGAAGTGAAGGGTTATGAAGATGAAGAAGATCGTGCAAAACACGAAGCGGCAAAAAGATGGTGTAACGCTGTTTCAAGTTGGAGTAAGATGGGATCGTGGAAGTTTGAAGTATGTAAAAATCCTAACAAAATTATAACAATTTTAAAACAATATAAATAGGTTACTATAACCTGTTGTGCAAATTAATTTGATGAAAAAAAGAGACCATGCATTACCGCCAAGCGTGCTGATCCTGGTGCTAATACCAGTAAATTAGAAGCAAAAATTGACCGGACGGTATATGAGTTATATGGGCTTACGAAGGAGGAGATCCGCCTAATCGATGAATCGGTAACAAGGAAATAACGGTAGAAAGGTTGCGATTGTTGAGGAGAGTAAGGGAAATTAAAGATTGATAATTGAAGAAACAAATAGGGAATGGGTAAAAAAATAAAGGATTACCACCGTTTCTTGGATGAATCTGGTGATACGACTTTTTTTGGTAAACGTAAGAGAATAATCGTTGGAAATCCAGGTATATCAAAAACTTTTATTTTAGGGATGGTGAAATTCAAGACAGATTTTGAGGAGATCAGAAGAGATATTATTGAATTACAAAACAATGTTGTAAGCGATGTGTTTTACAAAGACGTTCCCAGTATAAAAAAACGGGTGAATAAATATGGTTTTTACTTTCATGCGAAGGATGATATTCCAGAAGTAAGGGAGAAATTTTTTCGATATATACAGACTGTTAATTGTTCATTTGAAGCTGTTGTCGGTAGAAAAATACCGGATTTGTATATCAACAAGCATCAGTCTAATGAAGCTTACTTTTATGCTGATTTACTATCTCATTTACTAAAGAATAAATTACAAAGACATGAAAAGTTTGTATTGAATATTTCCAGCCGAGGTAAATGTACAAAGAACCATAATCTTGAATTGTCTTTGGCAAAAGCAAAGCAACGATTTTCTGCTAAGAAACCTGAGAAAGATATTATAACAAAAGTTGTGTTCAACGTTCAGAATCATCTCGTAGAACCCTTGTTGAATATTGCTGATTATTTTTGTTGGTCTATTCAGAAAGTATTCGAAGGCGGAAATGTGAGATTTTATAATTTTTTGTCGCATCAGATCTCACAGGTGATTGACTTGTATGATTCTGATAGCTATGGCAAAGAGGGTTGGCCCAACTACTATGGCCCTAAAAACAAGTTAACGTCAGAAAATGAAATAAGCCCGCCATTACACTGATCCCGGTTTTTTCCGGGAAACGGCATGAAGCCGACGTTTATGTAAGGCAGACTTACACATAAAATTAAAGTTCGACAGTAAATAATAAAAGAAAATTCGACATCAATTAATTCAACTATGACAAATAGGTACATCCTGGTTTGTCCAACTCCCTTTACAAATAAGCAATAAAATCATTTTTAAGGTTCGTTTTGTCACTGATTCCCCTTTACCTCGATAGACCCCGCTGAAACAAACACTAACTTCTTAGGATTGCTATATTGTCTAATAACTTCATTCACCTTTCTTAGTTGTATGGAATAAATCTCTTGGGGAAACTCATCAATATATGACATTTCCTTCCCTCTCTCAGCGATAGTCATAATCCGGTTAGCCAGACCGCCTGTGGTAGCAAGGGTTACCTGATATGTTCCGGTGATCGTCGTTTTCTTTGCGGCAAGTTCCTCCTCAGTCACACCTTCGTCCACCCATTTGTTCAACTGAAACAAGGTAGATTCCCTCCCCTGTTCCATGAGTTCCGGAGCATATGTTCCCCAGATAGCCCAATATCCATCGTTTCTATTTTCAATCCCACCTAATGCTGAATGGATGCCGTAGGTCAAGCCTTCTTTATCCCGGATGGTTGCCATTAGACGTGCTGAGAAATTCCCCCCCAGGATATAATGTCCTATCATAAGGGGGAAAAAATCTTCGTGTTCCCTGTCTATACCAATGGGCTGCCCTATCACCAAATCTGCGCTTGTTTTATCCTTCATATTCACAACAGTGGTGTGGGGCTTCCTTATTCTTTTTGCCTTAATGGATCCCGAATAGTCGATGGTAAGTCCTGATCTCCCCCACCCTGAGAAAGCAGCGTGAATTGCCTTTTCAAAGACACTTCGATCCACATCACCCACAGCCACCATAATCAGATTTCCTAACCCATAGTGTAAACGGTGAAATTTCTTCAAGTCCGAATCCTTCACTTTTCCTGTGTCTTCAATCTGCTTTTTAATTGGGATAAAGTAATTGGGGTGATTTTTCGGGTAGAGTTTCTGCAGAAATGCTTCCAGAGCTCTCACCGATGTCTCTTCCTTCGATCTTTTCAGATCTCCGATTATACGTTTTATTGAGGGCTCTAAATCCGTTTTATTGAACGCCGGTGAGCGAAGTTGCTCTCCTAAAATATCAATCACAAGGGGAACATCTTTCTTCAGGCACATCGCTTTGAATCGAATGCGATACTTCCCCGCCCAGATTGAAATAGAGGCGCCCACATCTTCTAACATTCCGCTTATAACAAATTTGTCTCGTTTGGTGGTACCTTCGTCTAACATTTCTGCTGTTATCTCAGCCACCGCAGAATTGGTTGACGGACTGTACACTTCTCCCCCAAACAAACTACCCTGAAGGGTTACAACATCTTCAATAGGTGTCTTTAATGATATCAATCTTAGACCATTGACGACAAAACCGTCTTCTATTCTGCTGGCGATAATCTTTTTTCTACTTTCCATTTTATTCATAAAACCAGTATTGACTCCTGGAATATTAATTACCTTCCGGAGCCAAAATTTTTCCATCATTCTTGTCTAGGAATATATTCACTCTTTGTCGGAATAAAATATCCTGTGGTGCTTTGATCTTCATTGAGATAATTTTGTGCTACCTTTTGAACCACATCTTTTGTCACTTTCTCAATGCGCTCCAGGTACGTGGTATAGAAAGTCCAATCACTCAATGCAATGGCTTCATTCAGATTAGTAGCAATGGAATAGGAGCCATCCCGGCTGAAAGCTGTAGCAGCTTTGATCTTCGCCTTTGCTCTCTGAACCTCTTCCTCTAAAACACCCTTTACTTTAATCAGTTCATATTCATCTAAAATAATTTTTTCTACTTCTTCAGGAGAGATATCAGGTGTGAGAAAAATGTAAGATACAAATAGACCGTTATCGTGGAATGGATAATTCCATAAACTAATGTTTGTGGCTAAGCCTTTGTCCATAATTTTTTTGTAAAACCGGCTGGTTTTGCCGGACCCCAATATTTGAGAAAGAACCTGAAGTGCATAGGCATCCCGATGAAGACCGTTTGGCGCTTTGTGAGCAATTCCCACAATGGGCGCCTCCCCAGCTCTTTTAATCACAAAACGCCGGGGTCCTTCCTGTTTGGGTTCTTCGGTGTAAACCTCTGGGATCGAATGCGAAGATGGCGATAGAGGGCCAAAATGGTTTAAAACAAGTCTCAGGGCAGTGTTGACTTCGAAATCACCAATGATGGTCACAGTAGCATTATTAGGAAAGTAAAACGTATTGTAAAATTCCCGAAGACGCTCGGTGGAGACATTCTCAATATCTGAACGCCACCCGATTGTGGAATGGTGGTATGGGTGAGCCTGGTAGGCTGTCGCCCAAATATTTTTGTCCAACACGTCGAATGGATCGTTCTCACCGCGCTCAAATTCATTCCGTACCACAGTCATTTCAGGCTGTCTGTCTTCATCTCTTAAAAAAGCGCGTCTCATTCTATCAGCCTCTATAGCGATAGCCCTCTCCAGGTGCTCACTCGGCAGAAGTTCAAAATAATTTGTCCTGTCCAGCCATGTGGACGCATTCACAACAGCGCCGATGTTTTGTAGTTCTACCCAGATAGGGTTCCCTTTTTCTTTGTTGAATTTTTCTGAACCCTTAAACATAAGGTGCTCCAACAGGTGAGTAGAGCCTGTATGACCCACAGCTTCATTCCGTGATCCCACCCGATATGTGACCATAAAGGTCACAACAGGAGCAAAATGATCCTCCATTAATAGAATGGTGAGTCCATTCTTTTTTAGAAGGTATTCACTAATACCGCCTGAATTTTTGATAAACTTGTATGACTTATTATAATTTGCTGTCATTTACTAAACGGAAAAATTTGCACTTAATATTGACTGAGAAGATACATGTTTAAATCTTTTTAGCCAAAGTGAATACTTAAAAAGAGGTCGCACTGCTTAATAGACTCTTCCCTGTGAAACCCAATCTGATGGTAGATTAAATCGTACCTGATGGAAATAATTATTTTCTGAACGAAAAGTCCGGTTTAGGAAAAAGATGTCATCTTTATCGCCAATTTCTCGATTGTTCGATGAAGATCTAATGAACATTCAAATCAAAAGATGACATCTTTCTTCATCTGGTTTTTTTGTTTTTCGGTCAAGCACTAATAAACAAATTATTGTCGGTAAATCTCCAAACTTTATTCTTGCACAAGGGATCACAAAAACTTGAGATCAGGTCAGAAGAAGCAATTGACCTAATTTATTCATCAGCCGTGTTGGTTTTAAATGTATATACCGCTTTCATCTATTCACCGACCCTCCACAACATTGCCATCAAGATCGATCAACTGGAAATCACCAAAATTCAATCCTTTTATTCCCTCTTCGATAGTGGCTCTGTCACCCACCACAAGCCAAACCAGATTGTCCGGATGAATTACTGCCTGGGCAGCGTTAGAAAGGTCTCCCGTAGACAGTGCGCGTACAATGCCCGGGTACGTCTCGTAATAGTCCTCTGGTATTCCAAACTGGACCATTTCCACGATGGCTCCCGAGACAGCTCTCATGGTTTCGAATCTACCGGGGAGTCTGAGTGTTTGACTTTTTTGTGCCTTACTTAGCTCATCCTCCGTGGGTGGGTTTGAGCCCAGAATCCCCCTTAATTCCTTATTGATTTCCTCCATGGATTCAACTGTTTTATCTGTTTGTACTGGGGCATAAGCGAAGAATATGCGCTGCCCCTTCGCATCTATGAAGAGACTTCTCGATCCATAAGACCAATGCTTATCCTCACGAAGATTCATGTTCAGGCGAGATGTAAACGTTCCCCCTAACACCGAATTCATCGTTTCGATAGCAATCTCATCCGGGTTGTTTGTAGGAGGCGCCAGATGTCCGGCAATAATGACCGATTGAACGGATCCTGGCTTATCAATCAGGAATACTTTCGAATTAGGGTGAAGCCCTACCTGTCCAATGTTCTTGGTTGGAGGCGTCATGGTTGAACGCCATCCACCAAAAAGTTTTTCCATTCGAGGAGCCAATTCATCCATGGTAATATCACCCACAACCACCAACGTAGCGTTGTCCGGCTGAAACCAGGTTGAATGAAAAGTTTCAAGGTCTTCCCTTGTCATGTTCTTCGTTGATTCTTCTGTTCCTGATCCCGTTAACGGGTTACCATAGGCATGATCTTCCCCATACAATATTTTAGGGAGAACCCGAATCGCCATGGAGACAGGTCTCGATTTCTCTTGTTGAATCTGAGCCAGACGCTGCTTTTTCAAACGATCCAATTCCTTCTGAGGAAAGACAGGGTTGAGAATAACGTCTGCGGCAATTTGGAGGGAAGCATCCAAATTCTCTTTTAAGGCGGAGAGAGAGACGGTACAAATATCGAGGCTGGCGTTTGCCCTCAACCTTGCACCCAACCTGTCCAGTTCATCACTTATCTCCAACGCTGACCTGTTCTTGGTTCCTTCATCCAACATTGACATGGCCATACTTGCAGTACCAGGCAATGCAAACTGATCAGCAGCATACCCTGCATCTACAATCAAGCTGAAGTTTACTACAGGGATTTCATGTCGTTCCGCCAATATGATATTTAACCCGTTTGAGAGGGTTGTTTTTTGCATTTCAGGGAATTCCAATTCCGGAAAGACTCCTACATCAGGTAGTTTGGACCGGTCCGCTTCAGATTCCGAAACCGAATATTCCGGGAATGGATGTATTTCCAATATGTAAACACCATCAGAAAGCCACTTATTGGCAGCCTCTTTAAGGTTCCGTGCTGTGGCAGATTGTACTCGATCCAGTTTTACCTTGTAATAATCAGGTCGACCTGCATACACCTCATTCTTGGCAAGGATGTCAGATTTTCCTCCAAACCCACCAATACGTTCTATCCCCCGAATGAACCTGGCTCTATACTGGGTCTTGATCTTTTCAAGCTCTCTCCTTGATGGCCCTTTCTTTAAAAACCTTTCAAGTTCCTCATCAATGGCAGCTTCCACTACAGACAGATCCACGCCCTGATGGGCGGTTACGACAATAACAAACTGGCTGGCGATTTCCCTTAAGTCTACGTAAGCCCAAACACTTGAAGCAATTTGATCTTCATAAACCAACCGTTTGTAGAGCCTGGAATTTTTACCAGCAGCCAATACATCGCTGACCAAATCAAGATAATCCGCATCGGGAGTCCCCCATTGGGGAAAGTTCCACACTTTGTAGATGCGAGGCAACGGCACCCTGTCTTGTGCCACTTGTCTGTGGGTACCTTTCATTTTCGGTACCCATACATCCTGTCTGGCTACGGGAGGTCCGGAGGGGATATTCCCAAAAAATAATTCCACTTTTTCCCTTGCAGTTTCAGCATCAATATCGCCGGCGATAACAATTACGGCATTGGCCGCCCCGTAATATTTTTTAAACCAGTCGTGTACATCATCCAGAGAAGCAGCATCCAAATCTTCCATGGAACCGATTACTGTCCAAGAGTATGGATGACCTTTTGGGAACGTGTTCTCTGTTATCAACTCCCAGCTAATGCTGTAAGGTTGATTCTCACGCTGCCGTTTCTCGTTCTGAACAACTCCCCTCTGTTCGTCTAACCTGTCTTGATCAATCACACCAAGAAGATGACCCATTCTATCAGATTCCATCCACAAGGCAAGGTCTATGGCATTCGATGGGACATTCTGAAAATAGTTTGTCCTATCCGGGCTGGTTGTACCATTTATATCTGTGACGCCCACTTTTTCAAGGGGACCAAAGTAATCCTCGTTGAAATTCTCTGATCCGTTGAACATCAGGTGCTCAAACAAGTGAGCAAATCCCGTACGACCCGGTTTTTCATTTTTTGACCCCACATGGTACCACATATTTACAGCTACAATGGGCGCCTTGTGATCTTCGTGGACAATGAGCGTCAGTCCATTATCAAGAATATATTTTTCAAAAGGTATGTCAATTTCCTGTGACAATAAGCCAACCGGCATGGAATAAAGTGACAGTAAGATCAATAGAACATTATACTTACCTTTATATATTATTGTATTTTTCATAACTCCTCCTGATTGTGCTTATGAAGAATTAAAACCTCAACTTTCTGAGAATGTTTTTTGAATTTTAAACATCAGATGCTCCCGATGAGCCACCGTGCTTTCAGACACACCAGACCTTCTATTAATCATCTTTTTTATCTTTTTCAAATTATAGAACGCTACAGATTGAGCGAGATAATCGTAAGAGGATTTCCCTTCACTTTCCATCATGTTAATCAATCTGTTCACCAATTCAGTTTGTAAATTCTGCCGAAATGTATTCACCTCACCACGGGCATCAGCTTTAAATACGGCACGAGTTAAATCACTCATTAATTCTGTAAGTTTGTATTGATTTCCATAAAGCTCCGAGTCGCTGATTCGCTTCAATACCGTTGGGTTTAGCAAATGATTCAACACACTTTTATGAATCGATAATACCTGTTCATGGATCTTCGGATCCTCATTACTAAGAAAGAAATTAAATCCACGACGTTGAATCTGAAGGTAGTTATAAATTGCTTCAGGAGCTTCAAAAGCATCTGGTGAAAACAGGTACATTTCTAAGGTTTCCATCGCACGTTTCTGTAGATTGTATTCCACCGGCATTAACGGAATACCTGCTTTTTCTTGACCGGCAAAAGCCCTGTCAATATGAACGCCTCCGATATACCGGGAAACAATCCCAGCAGAAAGGGCATGTTCTCTGAGTAAAATTCTAAAGGCATTGTTTAGAGCGTGATAAGACTGTCCTTCAATACTGTATTTATCTTTCAAATTGTTCATCAAATTCCGGGAAAGCTTAATTCGATCAATTGCGTAACTGATGGCATCGTTTGACATATCATAAATCATAATGCGTGGATCAATACCACGTCCCGCCCGGCGCATGTCATCGGCGTCATTCCCAAAAGCTAATTCAGGTTCCGTGGAACGAACCAGAATAAACTCCTGGCGAGCAACTTCTGCTTCGTGGTCATCCAAAGTTGGTGTATAACCATACTCAATCGCCCAGACATCATAAGGTCCGGGACGTGTGGAATAATATTGACCCTGTTTATCCCGACTCAGTGCAACATTAATTGCCGGATAATCCATGACAGAGCCGATTAATCCCATAGCTTTTGTCAAGCTTTTATTATGAATATTCTCTATTGAATGAAGCTGACTGGATTTAAAGTTGTGCATAAGACCGAGTGTATGTCCCACCTCATGAAGTACGAGCCACATCAACGCTTCTTCTATTAGCTGTTGTTTTTCTTCCTCTGGTGAACCGTTAGCCCCCAACACAACCCCACCAAAGAGGTTGCTTTGATGAAGGAACTCCCCAGCTAAACATGCGTCCGGTTTAAATTGCCCCATTCCGTTTTCAAATCGGGTAACTTCATCTGTGTACAATTCAGAATATCTTACTCGATTGGTAAAATAAATCCATTCCAGCATAATATCTGCACCAAGAATTTGGCCTGTTCGCGGATTCACAAAACTGGGGCCGTAACCACCAAAAGGGGGGTTGGGTGAAGATGTCCAGCGTAACACATTGTACCGAATGTCCTCTGCATCCCAGTCCGCATCATCCGGCTGGACCCTCACTTGAACAGCATTCCGAAATCCGGCTGCCTCAAAAGCATTGTTCCATGCCAATACACCCTTTGCCACGGCATCTCTGAACTCATGAGGGGTCGTGTTTTCAATCCACCACACAATCGGTTCTTTGGGTTCGGATAAGATAGCATTGGAATCACTTTTTTCAAGATGCCATCTATCTATGGGATCGTGATAGGGTGTTACACTCGTAGAGGTCATGTCGGTCACTCGAGTGGTAAAATATCCTACTCTTGGATCATCGAACCGTGGTTTAAAATTATTTTGCGGCACCTCAATAAAACTGTGTTGCAAGGAAACACTTACCGATCTTGGATCCGTTACACCTCCCCCACCCCTATTGGATGGTGCTGGATTGTCATAAACATATTGCACTATTATATCTGTGTTCAAGGGGTAATTCTTAATACTTACATACTTGGATTTATCTTTATTTAAATTGCCAAGGGTGAATCTTTCCCCGGGTTTGGCGTCGGGATCGGGAGAGGGTTTGACTTGTTGTAAACTCTCTGTGAGAAAAACGTCATCCATCTTCACCAAATACTCACCTTTTTCCTCGTCAGTGGCTACTATTTTCTGTGACGCTATAATCGCTTGACTGATGTTCGCTTCGGCAGCTCTGCTTAGAGGGTTATTCTCATCAAAATAAAAAGCTGTGTTTTGGGTTACCAGCTCAATTCTATCAAAGTATTTCTCTACCGAAAATATTTTATTCCCCCGGTATGCTCCCCGGAAATGACCCACATCTACCACTCCTTCTACCGTATGTACAAAATAAATAAACTCTTTACCTATCTGGTCCTCCTTAAACAAAAAATAGACAGAACCATTGGTTGTATCCTGAAATGTGGTAAAAAGTCCGTCGAATTTTTTGCATGACTTTGCGACACTTTCAATCGTCACTTTCTTTAATGTGTCCGCATCTGCTTTTTCATTTTTATCTGCCTCTTCCGCAAACACTAATGGTCCATAGAAACCAAAAAAAATCAGTGTCCATATTATTTGTATAGATCTTTTGCTCATTTATCTACTCTCCTAATTTTAAACCCCTTTACATAATCAATAGTTCTTTTATTTAATAATTTGTGAGATTGCCTTAAAGGTTTCCCCTTTTGCTATCTGCTGTAATTCGAACAAAGCCATTTCCACGGATGTTAACCGGGCGCCAAGGTCTCTTAATTTGTCCAGCGCAAGATGATAGTTTGATTCTTTCCGGGACATCACGGCATCAGTCACAATGTAAACATCATAATCATCCCCCAAAAGATCTCTCGCTGTTTGGTAAACACATACGTGAGCTTCAATCCCGCACAACAAAGCTTGGTTTCTTTTTAAAGTACCTATGCTTTCTTTAATTGCTTCATCTCCGAAACAGCTGAAGAATAATTTCTCCTGATGATCGTATCCCTCAAGATTTTCACGCACACTCGATATAGTTGGTCCCAAACCTTTTGGATACTGTTCCGTCCAAACGATAGGCAAACCAAGAACCTTTGAACCCTCAATAATTCGATTAATATTTTGTTCTGTATCGATTTGTTCGTGCATCGTAGCAAAGATTTTTTCCTGAACATCTATGACCATTAAAAATGAATTGTCTGTTATTAATTTCACAAATGTTCTGGTTTATCCGTGCAGGTTCATTATCTGAAAAATCTCATCCTGGTGCTTTTTGGGAGAAACTTTTTTAAAAACATGTATCACTATATTGTCTTTATCTAAAATAAAAGTGCTTCTGATAATTCCTTCATACTCTTTCCCATACAGTTTCTTTTTACCAAAAGCTCCAAATCGTTTGATGACTCTTTTTATTTCATCACATAACAGTGGATAGGTTATCCCAAGACGGTCTGCAAATTTCCTTTGTGCAGTAGGAGTGTCAGCTGATATACCTATTACCTCAATGTTGGCTTCTTTGTAGATATGAATATTAGACTGGAACCCAGCCGCTTCTGTTATTCAACCGGGCGTATTAGCTTTAGGAAAGAAAAAAATAATTTTCTTCTTTTTTCCCCCAATAGCAATATCTTGCCCATTATAATCCTTGAGAATTATTGTTTCTATTCTTTCTCCTGTTTCAACCATTATATCTCTAATACCTCCTTAAAATCCCAACAATTACACCTTGCACTACTACAGATTCTGCGTTGAACAAATCACACTGTTTCTTGTCATTTACAGATTGTAGCTCTATACCCCCATTTTTCTTATAGAATTTCTTTATAGTAACATTTTTGCCGTTTATTAAAGCTATAATAATCTCACCATTAACTGGTACATTTGTCTCTTGAACTACAATATAATCACCTTTTATAATATGCTCATCTCTCCATGAGTCACCAGATACTTTTAATAAAAAATGACCCCCGGATCTAAGAAATGTCTCCGGCACTTGTAATTGTTCTATCATTTTTGCTGGCTTAAAAACGTTTTTCTTAGATACTGAGCCTAAAACCGGCAGAACTGTCAATTTTTTTTCTGAAGGACCTAATTCTATCGCCCGGGGTCGATTCCATTGATGATTAATTAACCCTTTTTCCTTAAGTGTTTTGATGTGCTTATATACCGTTCCTTTTGTTTTAAAACTAAAATGGTCAGCGATCTCCTTAAATGTCGGAGCATACCCCTTTTGAGAGAGATATGTTTTTAAATATGTTAGTATTTCTTTTTGCCTTTTAGTTACGTACATAAGAACACCAGGCGCATACAATTTATATCATTCAATTGAGGGAAACACAAGAACACTTATAAACATTATACTATTATATGATTTTTTAGATTCTTGACTTTCCTTGAAAATTCCGGGTTTTCCTTCATTTTCTTTTTAACTGTTTTACAAGCATGAATGACCGTGGTGTGATCTCTACCCCCAAAATGAAGACCAACATTAACCAAAGAAGCTCCAACCATGTCCCGACAAAGATACATTGCAATCTGCCTGGCTATTACGATTTCCATTTTTCTTCCTTTGCCAATTAATTTCCCTTCAGGGACGTTGAGTGTCGCACTAACCCTTTTGATTATATCATCAATTGTCAGGTCATTAAAAGCCGAATTTCCAAGAGTTTCTTTGAGTGCTTTTTGAGCCAATTCCATGGTGATGTCGGATCGATACAAGGATGAATAAGCCAGAATTTTAATCAGAGCCCCTTCCATTTCACGTATATTACTTTTGATATTTATTGCTATAATTTCAAGTATCTCATACGGAATATCCAAGTTGTCCATATCCGCTTTTTTCTGTAGAATTGCAATCCTTGTTTCAAGGTTGGGCGCTTGGACATCAACAATTAACCCTGATTGAAAACGAGACAACAATCTATCTTTTAGTCCATACAACTCGTTTGGATGGCGATCCATAGTTAATACAATCTGTTTACCTTGTTGGTAAAGCTCATTAAATGTATGAAAAAACTGCTCTTGAGTCTGTTCTTTCTTTTGTAAAAATTGAATGTCGTCTACAAGTAAAATGTCTACATTTCTGTATTTTCGTGAAAATTCTGCGGTGCTACTTTTTTGAATAGAGGTTATAAAGTCTAATGTAAATTTTTCACTTGTCATATAATTAATTTTATTTTCATTCTGGGTATTCAACACATGATTTCCTATTGCTTGCAATAAGTGTGTTTTTCCTAACCCAACTCCTCCATAAATCAACAAAGGGTTGAAGGACGTCTGTCCTGGTGATTCTGCAACTGCAATTGCTGCAGCTTTTGCGAATTGATTATTAGATCCTTCCACAAAACTTTCAAATGAATACCTTTTGTTAAGCTTGCTGCCGCTGTCATATGATTTAGAAATGCTTGTGGTGTTTTGCTTTAATTTTGTGGTTTCATTTTCCTGTCGTGTTTCACCAACGACAACGCTATAACGTAAATGAATAACCTCACCGGTTGCTTCCTTTAAACTTTCAACTATCAAAGGTTGATAATGACTGTCGATCCATTCGTAATAGAATTGGCTGGGTACTTCTAATGTAAGAACTTTATCCTCTATGGTTACAGGATGTATTGGTTCAATCCAAGTAGAGAAAGCCTGTTCCGTGATTACATCACGAATGTCATCCTTTAGATTATCCCAGATTTTTTTTAATGAAGAATTCAAGTTATCCACAAATTGCCCACACCCATATGTTTTTAAAATTTATTATCATTTTCTTCGTCTATCAAACTATTATCTTAAATAAATATCTTTTTTCCACAAAAATTATCGTTAGATATTCATTGTTTTGCTTGTTATAGCTTTGTAAAATCGTCGGTTAAAAAGTGAGTTATTAATGAAAAGAACATATCAGCCACGAAACAGAAAAAGGAAAAATAAACACGGTTTCAGAAAACGCTCTGAGACAGTTTCTGGTCGTAAGGTACTACAAAGGCGCCGCAGGAAAGGCCGTAAAAGGCTTTCTGTTTAATTATTTTTTTCTCCAAGTAATTACGAATAAAATATCTATGAAGAAAACGACCGCAAAAGAATCGGTGCGGCGAACGAATAAAACCAAGTACAGCTTCTTTGTAAATTACAAAAGTATTGTGGGCAAAGCATTTTCAATAAGTGTGATATTTATTATCCACATTTATAGAATTATTATTTCTCCTATTCTTCCTCCTTCCTGCCGATATTCGCCTACTTGCTCAGAATATGCCATTCAGGCTCTTAAAAAACATTCGGTTGTCACTTCAATCAAGTTAATAATTCACCGCCTGTCTCGCTGTCATCCTTGGTCTTCTTTCGGCTATGACCCTGTTCCCTAATCGATGATGGACAAAAAAACACTCCTGGCATTTCTCATAATAGCATTAATTTTAATGCTGACTCCTTATTACTATCAGAAAACAAGTCCACCCAAACCCCGGGAAGAACAAGAAGCTCTTAAAGAAATAAAGTATCGTTATTCAGAAACAGAAACAACGGCTTATCGAACAAAGAAAATTATCAAACAAACTCCTGACGATATCCAATTAAGTGGTCCTGTAGAAACTGTAAAAGAAGAAGTTATTATTATTTCTACTCCACTGTACATTGCCTCCATTTCTAATAGAGCGGGAGGATCAATAAAATCATTCAAATTAAAAGAGTACAATTTTAATTCTGGGGGGTTAGTGAATCTCGTGCATGAAGGTATAAATGACCGCAACCTCGTTGTCTCTTTCAAAACCCAGGAAGGAGAAACAGTTTTTCTAAACCAAAATTTTTTAGTTTCGTCATATATCATATCCGGCGAAACAATTACAGTAGACTTTGATGATACTAAAATTGACTTTAAAACAGAATATGCTGGTCAGACTATTACCAAAACGTTGACATTTCACCCCGAGTCTTACGTGATTGATGTGGATATTGATCTTACCAATATTAGTAGAAATAATATTTCTCAAGAACGGTTACAAATAAACTGGAATGGAGGCCTTCCTTTAACAGAAAAAAACAAGAAGGATGATGTTACCTATTTTGCAGCACATTTGTATCAAGGTGGAGAGCTCTCAAAACACAGTGGTAAACCTGAAAAGCCTTTATCAGGATCCGGTCAAACCGCTTGGACAGCAATTCGCTCAAAATACTTTACATCAGCGCTAATTTCAAACGGTGAAGGTAATTTTGGATCCATTACAATGGATCCAAAAAGCACATCAAACAATAGGAGTATTGTTGAGCCTATATACAATATGTCTATCGGTTTTCCTTCAAACAAACCAATCACGCTTAGTTTATACCTTGGTCCTCTTAAATACAGTTATATTAAAGCTCTTGGAGTTGATCTTGATAAAATTATGAACTTTGGCTGGGCGTTTATTAAACCTATTAGTCATGGTATACTCTTTTTACTAACTTTTATGCACAAATATATTCCCAATTATGGTGTATTACTTATTATTTTTTCAGTAGTTGTAAAAATTGTTGTATACCCTCTCACTAAAAAGAGCTACCAATCAACAAAAGAAATGCAGGCTATTCAACCTTTAATAGCAGGCATGCGTGAAAAGTTTAAAGGCGACCCCCAAAGATTAAACAAGGAAACAATGAAATTATATAAAGAGCATGGGGTTAATCCCCTGGGCGGATGCTTGCCAATGCTCCTTCAAATGCCTTTGCTTTTTGCTCTTTTTATTATTTTCCGTACTACTATTGAACTTCGGGGCGCCCCTTTTGTATGGTGGATAACAGACCTTTCTGCTCCGGATACTATATACCAATTTCCCCCTGGTTTTCAAATTCCTATATATGGTGATCAAATTAGTCTCCTTCCTATATTTATGGGGGTTTCCATGTTTGTTCAACAAAAAATGATGGGGACTCAGTCTACAGGTCAACAAAAATATATGATGTACTTTATGACCGGCTTTTTCCTGTTGCTGTTTAACAATTTCCCATCCGGACTAAACCTGTATTATACCCTTTTCAACGTACTCACTATTCTTCAACAAAAATACCTGGTTCAACCCAAACAAGCAGAGCCTTCCCTTAAACCCTTAAAAACCCGATAACGGCGCGCAATGCCTCGCTCAGTAATGAGTTCTACTATTGTTGCCTTAGCTACACCAACAGGCGTTGGAGGAATTGCCGTAATACGTGTAAGCGGTGCTACTGCTCTAAAAGTAGCAATGAAAATAACGGGTAAACCAATACAGTCGTTTAAGCCACGCCTTGCAATATATTGTCCCTTGTTAAATAAAGATCAAGTTGAAATAGATACAGGAATCGTTACATATTTTAAGGGACCAAATTCTTATACGGGGGAAGATGTTATCGAGATTTCTTGCCATGGAGGGTATGTGCTTCCGGGCAGAATAATCAATTCTTGCATGAAAGCCGGTTGTGTTCCTGCCGCTCCCGGAGAATTTACAAAACGGGCTTTTTTAAATGGCAAAATAGACCTGTCCCAAGCTGAAGCAGTTGCAGAAATAATTTCTTCAAAATCTAAATTGAGTCAAGACATTAGTTATAAATACCTTAGTGGTAAGTTTTCTAAATTGATAAATAATATGAAAGATAGTTTACTTAGTATTATCTCTTTAATTGAGGCAGAATTAGATTTCAGCACGGATGAAATTAGTACTACTCCCAATAAAACTAAAATTAGAATGGTTGATAAAGTAATTGAAAAAGGGAACGCGTTAATTAGTACATATTCTACGGGTCGATTGCTAAAAGAGGGGGCTATTGTTACGATTACCGGCAATCCAAACGTGGGTAAATCAAGTCTTTTAAATGCAATTATTTCTGAAGATAGGGTAATAGTAACAGATGTACCCGGGACCACAAGGGATGCCATAGAAGTTTTTTATAAAATTAACGGTTTACCTGTACGTTTTGTGGACACTGCCGGTATCAGAGATTCCGATGATAAGATAGAAATTCGCGGCGTGGAAATCTCCAGAGAATTTATCAACAGATCTGACCTGGTGTTGTGGGTCTTTGATATTGGTTTCTCGCTTGAGGAAATAGAAAAACAAATTTCCGATCCATTTTTCAACGCCCCTTTTATACCTGTTTTGAACAAAACAGATCTTTTAGAACCTCGGAATGATTATTCTGATTGTTCAACAAATTCGCTTCCCCACATTTATAATACATCTGCCCTAAAAGGAATGGGAATAAAAGAACTGATTAATGCAGTATATAACACGCTAATTTCTGACACACTCATTACTGAACCGGAAATGTTGTTAACAAATTCAAGGCATCGAGATGCCATAGAGAAGTGCTTAGAAGCAATCAGCGAAACCAAGGTTTTATTAATCGAAAACATTGAAAGCGATTTAATTGCATCTCGGTTAAGAGACGGTTTGTTTGAACTTGATAAAATATTAGGTATTACTACAGCGGATGATATTCTTGAGAATATTTTTTCCAATTTCTGTGTAGGGAAATAGTGTTTCACGTGAAACATTTGCCTAAAAACAATTCTTTTGATGTAATCGTTGTTGGCGGTGGTCACGCTGGGTTGGAAGCAGCTCTCGCATGCTCTCGAATGGGGGAGTCCAATGTTGCGCTTATCACCCTAGACAAAAGAGCCATAGGAAGAATGTCTTGTAACCCCGCTATTGGTGGTTTGGCTAAAGGTCATCTTGTACGGGAAATAGACGCTCTCGGCGGAGAAATGGGCAGGGCTGCAGATGTTACAGGCATTCAATTCAAAACCTTAAACAAATCGAAAGGGAGGGCTGTCTGGTCTCCAAGAGCACAAATTGATAAAAAAGAATATGAGCGCTATGTAAGACAACTTATCTCTTTTTCTAACATAGTAGTTATTGAAGCGGAAGTTGTAAAAGTGCTGGTTAAAAAATATACTTTTTATGGGGTCGTTTTAAGAGGTGGTGAAAAATTATATTCAAGGGTTGCCATTCTAACCTGTGGGACATTTCTCAACGGTTTGATTCATATAGGACACCGAAAAATCCGGGCAGGTCGAATGGGGGAGGAATCCAGTGCTGGTCTTACTGAGTCTCTAATATCTTTAGGTTTCACTTCCGGTCGTTTAAAAACAGGCACTCCACCAAGATTAAATAGAGACACAATTAATCAAGAGGGTCTAAAAAAAATGTTTGGTGATATTAAACCTACTCCATTTTCTTTTAGAACCAAAAACTTCGCCCCGCCTAATGAGCCCTGTTTTCTTGCAACCACAAACGAAGAAACGCATGAGATCATTCGATCCTCCCTCCATGAATCTCCGTTATACAGTGGAGAAATTAAGGGCATAGGTCCAAGATATTGCCCATCGATAGAAGACAAAGTTGTTCGTTTTTCAGACAAACCTTCTCACCAACTGTTTCTTGAGCCCGAATGGATGGGGGCAGAACAAATTTATACCAACGGTTTCTCAACCAGTCTTCCGGAGAATATACAATTAAAAGCGTTGAGATCCGTAAAAGGCTTGGAAAGGGTTAAATTTATCCGGCCTGGTTATGCCATTGAATATGATTTTTTCCCCCCCTCCCAGTTAAAAGCTTCTTTAGAAACAAAATCTGTGAAAGGGTTGTTTTTCTCCGGACAAATTAATGGAACATCCGGATATGAAGAAGCGGCAGCCCAGGGTCTTATGGCGGGAATAAACGCGTTTCTTTTTACACAAGAAAAACCTCCTATTATACTACGACGGGACCAAGCATATATTGGTGTATTAATTGATGATTTGGTAACAAAAGACACCAGTGAACCGTATAGAATGTTTACTGCAAGGGCTGAGCACCGACTCATGTTGCGCCACACAAACGCAGATAGACGTTTATCAGAAATTGGAAACAGCATTGGTTTAATCGACGATTTTGATTATAAAAAAACTGTTAATAAACTTCAAGCTATTGATAAAATGGTCTCCTTTTTTAATTCAACAAATTTGACTCCGGACGGAATAAATGAATTTCTAATTATGAAGGGGCAATCACCAATTAATGAGCCTGCAACCATTTCAAAGATCTTGTCACGTCCAACTATTAATATTGGGGATTTATACAACCTTTTACCGAGAAATGCCTTTTATTCAGACGACCAAAACATAAATGATGTGATGTCCGAAGTGGAAACTATAATAAAATATAAAGGTTATATCCAGCGCCAACAAGCCCGGTTGGAGTTTCTTTCCAGAAACGAGTCAACCGTGATTCCTAATGATTTTGATTATATGGCCGCTGTGGGACTGTCCACCGAGTCAAAAGAAAAATTGTCGTCAATTCGCCCTGAAACACTCGGTCAAGCTTCCAGGATTTCTGGGGTTTTTCCTTCAGATGTTGCGTTGCTTTCCGTACTGCTAACCGCTTTTTAAACTATTAAGTGCTTTTTATACAGTGAATAGTATGAATGACTTTTCCTCTTTATTACAATATCTCTCTATCCAAAAACCAATTCAACGTTGGAAAAAAGAACTATTACAGAATTCATTTATCAGTATAAATAATGTAAATATATCCCTAATCTCTTTTCTTTTGGCTGTTGTGAGAGTAGAATCAAAAAATTTCATTCACATAGTTAGTGATGATTTCGTGTTAAATGATCTGTTGTTTGAACAACTCAACACAATGTTTCCAGAGAAGATTGGGCTCATTTGTTGCCCTGACTTTAGTGAACAAGAAATAGAAAATGAACTACAATATAAAATGTTGGGACAAAAATCCGTCGAGCTTTTACGGGATAACAAGTTGTGGGTTCTGCTTACAACAAAGTATGGGGGCGGTACTTTTTCAGGAGGGTCTTACATTTACTCCGGTAAACCTCTATCTTTAAAAATTGGATGTAACTTACAATATCATCGTTTTATTGAAACTTTTGATCAATGGGGTTACGACCGTGTTTCTACGACAACACATCCGGGATCATATGCCGTTCGTGGGTGTATTTTCGATGTTTTCCCATGGGGTTACAACTATCCTGTTAGAATAGAATTAGTTGAAAACACAATAAATTCATTGAGATCTTTTGATCCTATTACTCAAAGGAAAACGCAAACAATAGATACCCGTACAATTAGTCTGTATCCTCCATATTTTAAAAAAACTTCTTCTTATTTTTCTATAGAATCCATTATCCCATCCAATACTATTACATTTTCTATTGCTCATAGTAATTTTAACAGCACCTATAATCTGGTCCCAATTGGTAGAAATTCTTTGGGTACAAGTAATTTCATCAATCTTAATTGTCTTAAACGTGGGCCGTGGAACGTAAAACAGTTATCACAACTAACTGTTTTAAAAGAAATTATTAATAATTTTCAATATAAATCGTTTCTTTTTGTTGAAAACATAGATGATGGCAATAAAATTGCAGACACTTTTGGAGAAAAAGTTCTTGTAGTCAGCTTCCCAGCCCATGATTCATTTGTCTGTGACTCCCTGGGTCTGTTTTTTATCACTCATAAGGATATAAAGAGTTTTCCTTTTAGTCATAGGAAATCCACACCGAAAAATGTTTTAAAGATTAAATCATATGAAGAGTTTGATTTTGGTTGTTTTCTGGTTCATGAAAATTATGGAATTGGTAAATACAAGGGGCTAATAAAATTAAATACGACTTGGGGTAACCAGGATTGTATTAAAATCGAATACTTGGGTAATGACTTTATATATGTTCCCATTTATAACCTTCATTTGGTTGATAAATATGTTGGTTCAAAAAACAGTCAACCCAGATTATCAAGATTGGGGTCAGCTTCCTGGTTAAAACTCAAACAGCGTACCAAGAGATCCACAGAGTCTATTATACAGGCATTTATTGAATTATATGCAAAGAGAGTTTCTCTAAAGGGTTTTCAATTTTCTCCTGATTCTTACCTGCATCGGTATTTAGAAAACTCTTTTCCTTATATAGATACTATTGGTCAAAAAACAGCGTTAAAAGAGATTAAATCTGACATGGAGTCTGAGAAACCTATGGATAGAATATTGTGTGGTGATGTAGGTTTTGGCAAAACAGAGCTATCTATTCGAGCAGCCTTTAAAGCTGTTTATGATAATAAGTTAGTAATAGTCCTTGTTCCAACAACTATCCTTGCGACCCAACATTATTCATCTTTTTCTACCCGGCTATCGCCCCTGGGTGTACGTGTGTCATATCTTTCAAGGTTTACGCCCGTATCTAAACAAAAGAAAATATTAAAAGATTTGAAAACGAATAAAATAGATGTTTTAATTGGAACACATCGGTTGCTCTCAAGAGATGTTGTTTTTCCAAACTTGGGTTTATTAATAATAGATGAGGAACACCGGTTTGGCGCTAAACACAAGGAGAAAATAAAATCATTAAAATCTTTGGTTGATGTTCTTTCTATGACAGCAACTCCCATACCCAGAACGCTTCAACTGTCGCTGATGGGAATCAGAAACATATCAACGATTGATACCCCTCCAATAGAAAGACTTCCTATAAAAACTTCCATATCACGCTTCAATAAAAAGATTATTACTGATGCTGTGAATAGAGAAATTAAACGTGGCGGTCAAATATATTTTGTACATAATAATATTAAATCGATAGATAAAATGGCAAAAACATTAAAACTGTATATGCCTGATGTACGAATAAGAATTGCTCATGGAAAACTCAAATCCGCACTTTTAGAATCTATCATGTTGGATTTTATGAAGAACAATTTTCAACTTTTATTGTGCACAACCATTATTGAAGTAGGAATAGATATTCCAAACGTCAACACAATTTTTATTAACACCGCTCATTCTTTTGGTCTTTCCCAGCTATATCAAATGCGCGGACGAGTCGGTCGCAGCGACCGGCAAGCACACTGTTACTTGTTGTTGCCATCAAATAAAAACGTTACCAAAGAGGCTATGACAAGATTAAAAACAATTGAATATTACTCCTCATTAGGGTCGGGGTATTCAATAGCAATGAAAGATTTAGAATTAAGAGGTGCCGGTAATTTGTTTGGGGTTGAGCAAAGTGGGCATATTTCCTCTATAGGTTTACATATGTATTATAAAATATTAATGGAAATGGTAGAAAAAATATTATCGGGGAAACAGAATAATTACCTTCCAATAACACCCGTTGAAATAACATTTGATGGAGAAGCAATTTTTCCCAACAGTTATATGCCGGAAATATCAGATAGGCTTTTTTTCTATCGAACATTAACAGACATCGAAAGCAAAGAAGACGTTATTGATGTCTCTGATGAAATAAGAGACAGGTTTGGTTCGTTACCAAATGCTGTAAAAAATTTAATTTCTATTTCACATATCCGACTTCTCAGTAAAAACATTTCTGCTAGACGTTTACACGTTGGCGCCAATCAACTACAAATCCTGTTTAATAATCAAGGGCACAACCTTAGCGATGACGATTCCATAAAATCACTTATAAGCAGAATCGAAACATTGGGCTTAAATTTTACGATTGACCAGACAATGGATAAAAGTATAAAACTTGTTGTAAAATCTGATAGTAGTAAAGCTAATAAAGCTGATGGGATAGAATTGTGCAATCACTTGTTTGGTTCTATATTAATGAAAAGTTAATTACATTAAATGTTTTCGCCGTTCATACAAACATTAAAACAATACAATTCGGTGTACAAACCGGCAGGGCAACTACCCAAGATCATAACGGTTTTATTTTGTGTTTTCTATGTGTCGTGTTCTGACAAACAATCCCAGGAAGGTGTTATCGCCCGGGTTGGAAATGCTGTTTTAACAAAAACCGATTTGGAAGCTATGTTACCATACGTCCCTTTTCCTCTCAGTCAAAACAATCTTCAAGTAACCGTTAAAACTTGGGTTGAAAATGAGTTGTTATATCAAGAAGCCATTAAAATAGGCTTGAATAAAGACGCCTTGTTAAAGGGAAAAATAAAACGCTACAAAAAATCCGTTTTTAGTACGACATTTATTGATATATATTTATCTGATCGAATATTAATCACAACCGATGAAATACGTGATTACTACCGTCAAAACCGAAACTCCTTTATTCGGCAACAAGACAACGTAAAAGTCCTCCATTTTTTATTGAAGACAAATGAAGAAGCAAACAAAGTAAAAAACAAACTGTTGCTCTATGAAGGAACAACCAGACAAGAACTGTTGTCAAAATACAATGCCGAAACAAAAATCGTC
Organism: Fidelibacterota bacterium; assembly: GCA_022562455.1. Classification (GTDB taxonomy): domain Bacteria; phylum Fidelibacterota; class Marinisomatia; order Marinisomatales; family SCKK01; genus SCKK01. The sequence continues at coordinate 26,366 of JADFPG010000006.1, forward strand.
TCCAAGGGGGCTCTCCTTCCGGAAATTGAAGGTTTACTATTTAAATCTAAGAGTTTTAGAGGTGTTGTTGGACCCGTTAAATCCAAAACCGGATATCACGTTTTACAAATTCTTGGTTGGTATCCCGCTCAAACTATTCGAGGAATAGACGAAGTTATTGAAGAAATATCACAACATCTCTCCAGACAAAAAGTTGATATATTAACCTCCGCTTTGATTGATAGTTTAATAACAGAGTATGGAGTGGAAATAAATCTCGGAGCATTACATGAATAACAAATTAGCTTTGATTCTTTATAAAAGTCTTATGTTGGTAATTTTATGTTCTTCTATCTATAGTAAACCTCAGGATAGTGATGAGATAGATGGGATCGCTGCGGTTGTCGGTGATCAGATTATATTAAAAAGTGAGGTTGCCCAATTAATTCAAATGGCAGCTCTTGATTTACAACTTGATCCCATTTTAGATGAAGACAAATTGTTGTTGTTGAAATACCAAATGTTGGATAACCTGATTAATCAAAAAATTATTCTTGAAATTGCAGAAGTCGAAAGCATAGAGGTAAAAGAATCAGACGTTGACAGAGCATTAGACAATCAAATTAATTCAATGATAGCCCGACTAGGCTCTGAAGAACGCGTGGAACAAGCATTTGGAAAAACTATTAAGCAAATTAAGCGTGAGTTCTGGCCTGAAATGCAAAATCAAATAGTCAGTGAGCAATTCCAGAGTATACTTATGAGAGATATCACAGTTACCCGAAAAGAAATAATCGAATTTTACGAACAATACAGGGACAGCCTCGGACACTTTCCTGAAATGTATAATATGAGCCATATTTTAATCCCAATTACTCCAGGCTCAAAAAGCAGGAAAGAAGCATATAACCTATTATCATCGCTTCGTAATGAAATAATAAATGAAAATAAATCGTTTGAAGAAGTAGCACGTGAGTATTCAAATGATCCCGGGTCAGCAAAACATGGTGGCAAATTGGGTTTGGTTGGTCGAGGTACTTTTGTTCCTGAATTTGAGGCGACAGCTTTTACCTTAAAAGAAAGTGACATTAGCAATATTGTATCCACAGAATTTGGGTATCATCTTATTGAACTTATAGAAAAAATAGGTGAAAAAATCAGTGTTAGACATATACTAATAACTCCGAAGATTAGTAATGTAGATGAAGATAGTGTTTACCAATTTGTGTTAGCGCTTCGAGATAGTGTAATGTCCGGTATTAGTTTTGCAGCTTTGGCAAAAAAACATACTAAGGATGAAACTTCAAAGTCTGCCGGAGGAAGACTTGGGTGGATTAATCCAAAATCCTTATCTGTTCCAGAAATACCTCAAGCACTTCCATCTTTAGAAGTTGGGGTTGTTTCCCCGCCAATCAGGGCAAGCGATGGATATCATCTTATTCTTGTTCATGGTATAAAAGAGGCTGGAGTTCCTTCATTAAAAACCCATTGGACTGAAATAGAAAAAATAGCACTGTCAAAAAAACAGTCTGACTTCTTTAGTAATTGGATTGACAAATCCAAGTCCTCTGTTTTTATTAAAATCATGGATTAGAATGTCTTAACATTTTTTCCACTACTTATACACAAAATATTAATTGGAGACATAAAAAAAATAAAAACCGGTATCCCCGAACGATACCCACAAGATATTCACATAAAGTATTTAATGAAGTTGTTGGTGAATCTTTTTGTAAATTGAACAATTAATGCATGGAGTCTTAAACAAAAATTATTTATTAACAGCCCTTATTAAATAATAGTTAGTAATACAGAAAATAAAAATTAATTTAAAAGCACATTCTCTAAAAACTTGTTGTTAGAAAGTCAAATTTTCTCTAACATAAAACAGACAAAAAGACACACAAATTTTACAACATCACTACAAATTTCGGGTTGAATAATATGAAATTTTCTATTTCCCAACCAGTACTTCAAACTGCTTTACAACACTTATCTAAGGCAACACCTACAAGATCTACAGTTCCAATATTAAGTAATGTCTTATTTACAACGGAAAACGATTTATTAGTTCTTCGAACCACTGATTTGGAAATAACAATGATTTCCACACTAAAGGTTCAAATTGATGAGGCAGGGTCCATCGCAATAGATTTCCGGACATTAATGGATATTACGAACGCACTACCGGAGACAACAATTGGTTTCGATGTTAGTAACGATTATAAAATCAAAATACACACTAATTTTGGAAGCTATGATATATCGGGAACAAGTTCTGAGGAGTTTCCCTTATTACCTGAGGTTGACAACAAAAAAGAGATACGCCTTCAATCTGAAACATTAGGTAGATTAATTGGGAAAACAATTTTTGCAATCAGCAGAGACGAACTAAAGCCAGCATTAACGGGTGTACTCATTGAAATCGGTGAAAACCAAATTTCTGCAGCTGCGACAGATGGACACCGTCTTGTTGTCTGTTCAAGGACTGACTATACATCTACTGGATATATTGGGGAGGTAGTAATACCAAGAAAATTTTTGGCACTTCTACAGCAATATTTAACTAATCAGGGAGAGGTTATCCTATGGGTCGGTGATAACCACTTGACGGTGTCCATTGAAAACATAACGATATTCTCAAGAATTATTGAAGAAAGATATCCTGATTATAAGAGCGTCATACCCCAAGACAATGATAAAACGGTTAAATTGAATAGAATAGAATTCCTTTCATCGGTAAGAAGGGTTGCAATTTTTTCGAACAAATCCACCAAACAAATAAATTTACACCTCACTCAAAATAGTGGCACAATTACAACAGAGGATCCTGAAAGCGCCACCAGTGCGCGAGAAGATTTTTCTATTGATTATAGCGGAGAAGATATTGTTATTGGATACAATGCCAACTATCTTGGTGATATGCTTTCCCATATTGACACTGATAATGTTTTAATGAAACTTAATACTCCAGTTAGTGCTTGTCTTGTTCTACCTGAAGAACAAGCCGAAAACGAGGAATTAACAATGCTTCTTATGCCCATGCGAACCAGTGGGTAATAATGAACGGCATTTGGGTTATCAGAACAATCGACCAGATTTTTTGTTATTCATAAAGACATATCTTAATCATCAACAAATAGGATTCAATGGTGTTTGTTTAATAAAATGTAAATTTATCCCTGAATGTTAAAATAAATAATATTGGAAGAATTAAAAAAATCAATTGAAATCTTATTAAAAAATGTAGGCATAGAAATTCCCATCCTACAGAACAAAGCACTATTAATTTGGGAAAATGTTGTGGGCACGCTTATTTCCAAGAATACATTACCTGAAGAAGTAAAACACGGAATACTATTTGTAAAAACAGCCACCCCTGTTTGGAGAAATGAGCTTATAATGAAGAAAGAAGAAATAATAAAGAATCTTAACAAGGCTATTGGGAAAAAAGTGATAAAGGATATTAGGTTTATATAGAGAATTCTTCGATAACACTGCTTATGAAAACAGCATGTTTAAAGGGATATGATGCCTACTAAGAAACAAACAAAAGAATATGGTGCTGAGAAAATTCAAGTCCTCAAAGGGCTTGAAGCAGTACGTCGCCGACCGGCGATGTATATCGGAGATTTGGGTAAAAGAGGTCTTCATCATCTTATAAACGAAGTAGTAGATAATAGTGTTGATGAAGCATCGGAGGGTTATTGCTCGAAAATAATTGTAACTCTTCTAAAAGATAACTCCGTATCTGTTGAAGATAATGGTCGTGGTATTCCTGTCGACATACACAAGGAAGAGAAAAAGCCAGCATTGGAAGTAGTAATGACAATGCTCCACGCTGGAGGAAAATTTCAAAAGGGAACCTATAAAGTTTCCGGAGGACTACATGGAGTGGGAGTATCAGTCGTTAATGCTCTGGCAAAAACACTTGTTGCTGAGGTTCATAGAGAAGGAAAAATTTACCGCCAGTCATTTGAGCGAGGTAAAACGAAATCAAAACTTGAGGTTATAGGTAAAACAAAAAAAATAGGCACAAAAATTACCTTTTCTCCGGACGATATTATTTTTAAACAAATTGTATGGGATTTCGATATTATTCAAGAACGACTAAGAGAATTAGCCTATCTTAATAAAAACCTTGAGATAGTTCTTATTGATGAAAGAGTGGAGGGAGAAACAAAAAAAGAAACCTATCGATATGAAGGGGGACTTAGTGACTTTGTGAAATTTTTAGACAGCACGACCCAGCCCCTACACAGAAAGGTGATTACCGTTAACAAAGAAGATGGGCAAGTACCCGTAGAGGTTGCAATACGCTATAACGACGGGTTTAATGAAAACATCCTCTCTTTTGTGAACAACATCAATACAGTAGAAGGGGGTACCCACCTGTCCGGATTCCGTTCAGCGTTAACCCGGGCACTGAATACCTATGCCACGAAAAACAAACTTTTTAAAGTTAAAAAGGGCGAAAAATTTACTATGTCCGGTGAGGATTTTCGGGAGGGGCTTACTGCGATAATTTCTGTCAAAGTTGCTGAACCCCAATTTGAAGGTCAAACGAAAACAAAGCTTGGTAATGGGGACGTGAAAGGATTGGTAGACTCTATTGTATTTGAGGGATTGCAAGAGTTTTTAGAGCAGAACCCTCCCACTGCGCGTATAATTATTGATAAAGCTGTTTTGGCAGCCAGAAGCCGGGCTGCAGCAAGAAAAGCGAGAGAGCTTATTCGGCGAAAGAGTGCACTTGAAGGTGGGTCTCTACCCGGAAAACTTGCTGACTGTTCCAGCAAAGACCCGGAGCTATGTGAATTATTTCTTGTGGAAGGAGATTCTGCCGGAGGTTCGGCAAAGCAAGGAAGAAACCGGAAGTTCCAGGCGATACTTCCCCTGCGTGGGAAAGTTATAAACGCTGAAAAAGCACGAATTGACAAACTACTTGCAAACAATGAAATCCAAGCAATAATCACGGCACTCGGTACAGGGTTCGGAGGAGATTCTGAAAATAGCAGTGAAATGGAAAAACGTACAGGGATAGAATTCAACATCGAAAAATTACGGTATAACAAGATCATTATCATGACGGACGCAGATGTTGATGGCAGCCATATCAGGACACTACTCCTTACATTTCTATATCGTAAGATGCAACAATTGATTACATCCGGACATGTCTATATAGCTCAACCCCCGCTTTTCCGAGTTCACCAGGGAAAAAAAGAACATTATGCTTATGATGAAAACGAACGGGATGTCATTATTGAAAGATTTAAAAGAGAGAATAAAACACAAAAAATTAGTGTTCAACGATATAAGGGGTTGGGTGAAATGAATCCCGAACAACTCTGGTTTACAACCATGGACCCCGAAAGACGTTCATTGTTGCGGGTTACTATTGAAGAGTTAGGAGAAGCTACCCGGACATTTAGTGAATTGATGGGAAGTGATGTGGAAGCAAGAAGAAAGTTTATTACAGAACACGCCAAATTTGTTGTAAATCTGGATATATAAAAGTTAAGCGTTAATTATGGCAGAGTTTATTAGAGATATCACAGTCAACAGGGATATCGTTGATGAAATGAGGGAAAGTTATCTCAACTATTCCATGTCGGTGATTGTCTCACGTGCTTTACCTGACGTGCGCGACGGGCTGAAGCCGGTTCACAGGAGAATTCTCTTTGGCATGCATGAACTTGGTGTACACTGGAACAGATCGTATAAAAAATGTGCTCGTATAGTAGGAGATGTATTAGGCAAATATCATCCCCATGGAGACTCGTCGGTTTATGATGCTCTTGTGAGAATGGCACAAGACTTTTCTATGAGACATCAATTGGTGGATGGGCAAGGCAACTTCGGTTCAATTGATGGTGATAATGCTGCCGCAATGCGATATACAGAGGCGAGGATGTCAAGGTTTGGGGAAGAAATGCTCCGTGATCTGGAGAAAGAAACGGTGAGATGGGCGTCCAACTTTGACGAAACCCTGGAAGAACCGACGGTTCTGCCTTCGGTTATCCCCACATTGCTTGTAAATGGATCTGAGGGAATTGCGGTTGGAATGGCGACAAAAATTCCACCACATAATCTTAGGGAAATTTTAGATGCGGTGATTACCCTGATTGATAATCCTGAAATGACAGTAGATGAATTACTTACCTATGTTGAAGGTCCGGATTTTCCCACAGGAGCTATTATTCAAGGCAGACAGGGAATAAGAGATGCGTATGAAACAGGAAGGGGAAAAGTGTCGGTACGTGCTCGGGCTTTTATCGAAACCACAAAACAAGGAAGGTTTAATATCATTATAAGTGAAATTCCTTATCAGGTAAACAAGTCTAACCTTTTGGAAAAAATGGCACAACTTGTTAGAAGTAAGAAAATTGTAGGTGTTTCAGATATTCGTGACGAGTCAGACAGGGAAGGTATTCGCATCGTAATTGAAGTAAAGCGCGATACTGTACCAGAGGTTATACTAAATCAACTCTATGTGAACACTCAACTTAAAGACACTTTTGGAATTATACTTCTTGCTTTGGTAAACGGGATTCCCAAGATCATGCCGCTTATTGAAATGATGCAACACTTCATTGATCATCGTCATGTGATTGTAGTTCGCCGAACTGAGTTTGATCTAAAAAAGGCAGATGAAAGGGCACATATTTTAGAGGGATTAAAAATTGCCCTGGACAATATTGATGAAGTAATCGCTATTATTCGTGGAAGCAAAGATCCAACGCATGCCAAAGAAGGGTTGATGAATAACTTTGATCTTTCCGAAAAGCAGGCTCAGGCAATTTTAGATATGCGGTTACAGAGACTTACAAGCCTGGAGGTTGACAAGGTTGTTCAGGAATATCGGGAAATCATTCAGTTGATTTCTAAACTGAAGAGCATACTTGAAAGCCGTCCTCAGCGCAGGGCAATTATAAAAGGTGAGTTGGAAGAAATCCGTGAAATGTATGGTGAAGAAAGGCGAACGGAAATTCTTGCTGAGGATAAAGGGTATTCTGTTGAAGATATGATTGCTGAAGAGGACATGGTTATAACGGTTACCCACAACGGGTATATAAAAAGAACTGCTACCTCGACTTATCGCCAGCAGCGTCGTGGAGGTCGAGGGCTTCAAGGCGCCGCAACAAAAGAAGAAGATTTTGTAGAAAACATGCTCATAGCAAATACCCATGATTATATGTTGTTTTTTACAGACAGGGGAAAATGTTATTGGCTAAAAGTACACGAAATTCCACAAGGAGGTCGAGCAGCAAGGGGTAGAGCAATAGTTAATTTGATAGGCTGTGAATCCGGTGAGAAGGTCGAAGCTTTTGTTAGTGTTAAAAAGTTTGATGAAGACAAATTTATCGTGATGGCGACCCAAAAGGGGTTGGTCAAAAAAACAAAACTGTCTGCCTATAGCCGCCCAAGGCGTGGTGGTATATATGCTATTGAGATTAAGGAGGATGACAAACTTATAGAAGCGAAAATTACCGACGGTAATAATGATATTGTTTTGGGAACTCGAGAAGGTAAATCGATACGTTTTTCTGAGGGAGATATTCGTCCAACAGGGAGAAAAACGATGGGTGTTAGAGGCATCCGCCTATCATCTAAAGAGGACAAAGTCGTTGGTATGGTAATTGTTAAGCGTGAAGGCACACTCTTGGTTGCAACACAGAAAGGTTATGGAAAAAGAACGGATGTCATGCAATACCGTGTACAGAAGCGGGCAGGTAAGGGTGTAATGACGATGCGGACCACGGAAAAAATAGGCAAAATGATTGGAATAATGGAAGTTGTGGATAGTGACGATTTAATGATAATTACTGACAAGGGTGTATTAATTCGACAATCCGTGGAGAGTATTCGATCAATTGGTCGCGTAACACAGGGAGTTAAACTCCTTCGCCTTGATGAGAACACAAAAATTTCTTCCATTACCAGGGTTATTCGGGAGGAGATGGAGCCTCCTCAAGATGATGAGAATGAAGTACAAACTCCTGAGGAGCCATAACCAACCGAATACCAGTGATTGATCTTGGCGTCCTTGACCAAGTTCGGGAGAATATTGAAAACGCCCGAGTAAGAGCTGGCTTTGATTCTGAGTCCCCTGTTGAAATTATTGCGGTTACAAAAACTTTTCCCGCTAATGCTATTATTAGCGCCTATAATGCAGGCATCTTTTCAATTGGAGAAAACAAAGTACAGGAAGCTGTTGAAAAGTTTCCCCACTTACCTATCCTCCCAAAACTAACTCGCCGCTTTATTGGTCATCTACAGTCCAACAAAGTTCGAACAGCCATAAACGTCTTTGACGCCATCGATGCCATAGATACACTTAAACTTGGCAGAAAAGTGTCTCGATTTGGCGTTGACAGGGGAAAGCCTATTCCTGTTTTACTTCAAGTAAACACGTCCGGTGATCCCAAAAAATATGGGTTTGATCCTATCGAAATTGATGAGATGTTGGCTTTGGTGGAGGAGCCAGGGCTGCGAATCGAAGGATTATTTACACTTGGTAGGTTTACAGAAGACAAGGTCGTCATTAGAAAGACCTTTAGAGACCTCAAGGAATTAAAAGAGAGTTTGAACGAACAGATTAGTCCGGACAGACAACTTTTCCATTTGTCTATGGGGATGACTTCGGACTATGAAATTGCAGTAGAAGAGGGGGCTACGATGGTACGCCTTGGAACTGTGTTATTTGGCAAAAGGGGAAAAGAAAGTTAAGTAACATCCCGAAGTTTCGGGTCAAGTCAAAAGTGATACTTAATACTTGTTGCCTTTAAAGGGGAGCTAAAAATAAAAATTCTTATACAATGATCATATATCTACCTCTTGGATTGAGCGCATATAAAGATGCTTTTAAAGATGTGCAGGACAAGGAAAAAAGCATGAAAGTCAGACACCACATTTATCATTCAGAAAAGAATTGCTTTCTTATTCCAGAGTCTCTGGATAAAGATGTAATTTGCCCCGAGAATTTTTTTGATCTTATATCAATACTTACCGAGAAGGAACTTTGGATAATAGACAGGGTCAAGTTTTCAACCTCAATAGATGAATCGACAATTCAAATTGTTGACCATAGAAATTTGACTGGGTGGAACCCGTTAATCGGAAAAACACCCTTGCATGGAAAGCCTTATTTTCCTGATGTTAGCACGATTTACAACAAGACGAACATAGGATTACAGCAGGTTGAAGTATCAACCGTGGGCTTAAGCTATTTTAAAAACGTAACAAAAACTGTTTATGGGTCGTGTGTCTCTGAGTTAGCAGCATTGTTGGTTCTGGCAGCGGGATATGCCGGGTTTCGTATAAATGCCATTGGTTGGAACCATAAAAATGATCCTATGGGGCTTGGGCTTGCAGATTTTTTAAATACTTGCAATTGACAAAATTTTTGGTAAGAATTGACGACCAATGATTTCGTTGTAAATACACCGAAAAACAGTCAAAAAGGAGATAATTATGGCTGGTCACACTATTCCTCATAGATTGTTAGAGAGGGCAAAAAACCAACCAGAGGTGGTTGCAATCAGGTATAAAGAAAGGGATGTCTGGGTGGATATAACGTGGAAGGAATATGCCGAAGCCACACAAAGAGCCGCCAGGGCATTAATATCACTTGGGGTGGAAAAAGGGAGTAAAACGTGTATACTTGGATTTAATCGATTCGAATGGGTTGTTTTTGATGTGGCTGCAATGATGGTTGGCGGTATCCCCGCTGGAATTTATGAAACCTGTTCATCTGAGGAAGTCGCTTATATTATTGCTCATTCAGAGGCAGCTGTGGTGTTGGTTGAGAACGAAGGACAACTTGCCAAGATAATGAAAGAAAAGGAAAAATTACCCCACTTGAAACACATAGTATTGATGCGTGGTGCAATAAGTAATCAAGATGCTGTTTACACTTGGGAGAATTTTTTATTGGGGGGTGAGAGAATACCAGAGGAAGAAGTTCAAAAGCGAATGAAATCCCTGAAAGAAAGCGACGCTGCGACGTTTATTTATACATCCGGAACAACAGGTCCTCCTAAGGCAGTAATGCTTTCTCACCGCAATTTGACTTGGACCGCGGATGTTTCTATTAATATGTTATCAATATCAGAGAATAAAGAGAGTGGTGTTTCATACCTGCCCTTGTCTCATATCGCTGAGCAAATGTTTACCATTCATGCTCCCATTAGTGTAGGTTGGTCTGTAGCGTTTGCTGAAAGTAAAGAAAAGTTGCTTGACAATTTGAAAGAAATTCAGCCGACTATTTTGTTTGGTGTACCAAGGGTTTGGGAAAAGTTTCAAGCAGGTGTATCATCTAAGTTAAAACAAGCAAAAGGTATAAAAAAACTCATTTTGAATTGGGCAAGAAAGACAGCGACACAGTATCATGCAGCTCTGAACGCAGGAAAAGAGCCAAGTGAAAAATTGAAAAAACGATATAACAGGGCAAAGAAACTTGTATTTATAAAACTAAAAACAGCTCTTGGTTTGGTTAATGCACGGTATTGCATCAGTGGTGCTGCTCCCATTTCAGCCGAAATATTAGAGTTTTTTGCCAGCCTTGACATACCGATTTATGAGGTATATGGACAGTCTGAAGATTGTGGCCCCACATCTTTCAACCAGCCCGGGAAAACCCGGTATGGTTCTGTAGGTCCACCATTGCCGGGAATGGAAATTAAAATTGCGGAGGATGGAGAGGTGTTGGCAAGGGGACCCAATGTGTTTCTTGGATATTACAAAGAGGAAGCCGCTACAGCCGAGACGCTTGTGGACGGATGGCTTCTTTCAGGAGATATAGGCTATTTTGATGATGACGGGTTTTTGTGGATCACAGGACGAAAAAAAGAGATTATTGTTACATCAGGGGGTAAAAACATTTCACCGTCGAACATAGAAAACGCCTTAAAAAACATAGAGCTTATTTCTCAAGCAGTTGTGATTGGAGATCAAAGAAATTTTCTCACAGCTTTGTTAACTTTGGATAAAGAAACGGCGAAGGCTTTTGCGGAAAAGAATGGTATAAATGAAAACGATTTGCATAAAAATGCAACTATCTGGAGTGAAATTCAAGCTGGTGTAGATGAGGTGAATTCACACTTTTCACGCGTGGAGAATGTTAGAAAGTTCCAAATTCTCCCACGAGATTTAACCATTAGTGACGGCGAGTTGACACCGACTCTCAAAGTAAAAAGAAGAATTGTGTATAAAAACTGGGCAGACGTAATTGAGGAAATGTATGCCTCTAATGGATAGCATTTATTCATAAAACAACATTAGGCAAAGAGAGTTAATTGAATTGTTTGTTGCCTTATAAGAAAGAAGTCCTTTCTGCCACTCCGGTTTAAGTCAAAAAAACCTCCCACTGCGTGTAAGCAACAGGAGGTTTTCAGGAAATGCATATAGGAATATGAACGCTTTAATTTATAGCTACTTCATATTGCTTTGAATTCGCATTTTTTTTCTTAGGTACTGATACGATTAAAACACCGTTTTGATAATCCGCCTTGATCTTTTTCTCGTTGATATCATCTGCAAGATAAAAAGAGCGGGAAAAATGACCATAAGCTGATTCCCTTTGTATGTAATTTCCCTGCTTGGTGGACTGTTTGGTTTTCTTTTCACCGGATATGGTTAGCATACCCTCTTTTACAGTAACATGTAAGTCAGTTTTATCCATTCCCGGGGTCTCAACGTGGACAGTATATTCTTTATCATTTTCAGTGACGTCAAATACCGGTGTCCATTTTTTAAGCTGAATGCTCGTATCGTTAAGGCGCCTGCCGAAAAAAGAATCGAAAAGCGTATCGATGTTATCTCCCAGTGAGCCGTTTGAATAGGGTATTAAGTTCGATCTGATTGGTGTCCATTTTATTAGTGACATGTTTATTTCTCCTTTGTTTTTTAGCTTCATGATTATTAGTTCACCAAACCTGAAACAACAGAAGTGCCAAAACATGAAGGCTGCCACATATTCAGAGATTATTTTAATATTGTACGAATTGGCAAAACCGGTTTGTTACATTGGCAGAAAAGAGGGCATGTTCGGTTACTAACGTACTACAATCGAATCTTCGATTATAAATAATCAGCACCTATTTCGCAGGCATTTTCACATAATTTTGTTTTTTAAAAAAAGCGAAAAAATTCTTGATAATGTGGTATAAATATGCCGAAACTTTATTAATAGTTATGGTATCTATGCCAAATTTAGAGTAGATACGAGGTACTTGATCATGAGGGGAGCGTTTAGGTAGACATTTATTATTGATATCCACAAGCTACAAAGATCGATTGCGTGTTTTACCCAATCAAATTTCGGAAGACCACAAGAGGAGTAGACTGCCCGCTTATCTCATGTCAACTTTGATGGGAAAACATTCTTGGAAGCTAATAAGGAAATTGGCTTGGAGGTTGATCTACCCGATGATTTTGTGGAGAACTATTGTGGGGAGACCTTAGAAGGTATCCACGTGATTACGGATAATTTTATCAAGTAAATTGTGTATTTCGGGTCTAAATTAAAAAATGTGACACAGATCAAATTTTTCTTGACTTTCACTGAAAATATATAGCAAACTAACAATGTTTCTGGGCACATAGTGTCGGAAAGTTAAGAAATTGAAGAAAAATTTAAGCCCAACAACCCATAATCATTTACAAAAGTAATAAGAAAACTAACTGTGGAGGTATCGATATGCGAGCCCTTAAAATTATTCTTACATTAAGTTGTGTGTCAACACTTCTCTTCGCTGGACAGACCGGCAAGATATCCGGCACCATTACATCAGAGGATGAAACGCCTTTATCCGGCGCTAACGTCATTATTGTTGGAACAACCTTCGGTGCAGCCTCTGATGAAAATGGAAAATACTATATCTTAGGTGTTCCTACCATGACGCACACCATCCGCGTGGACTATATTGGATATAGGAGTGTGACAATTAGCAATGTTCGAGTTTCCAGTGATTTAACCACGGATCTTGATTTTCAACTTTCTGTGGCAGCAGTTGCGGGAGAAATGGTAGAAATTGTGGCTGAAAGACCTCTTATCAACAAATCGGCGACAAATACAACCCGTATCATAGGCTCAGAAATTATTGGGAGTGCCCAAGTTCGGGAGGTTGAGAACTTTATTGCGTTACAAACCGGTACAGTATCCAGTGGTGGGGCGCTCTATGTCCGTGGCGCTCGCAGCGGTGACATTGCTTATTTTGTAGATGGCGTCTATACGGTAAACCCGTTTACACTTGGAAACACGTCTTCCATGAGCATCAGGGCGATGGAGGAGATTTCTTTCCAGTCCGGGGGGTTCAACGCTGAATACGGAAATGCTAACGGTGGTATCGTCAATACGATTAGTAAAAGCGGGTCAGACAGGTTAAGGGCATCAGCTGAGTTTGTAATGGACTTGGGCAGTAATGCAAACACCGACAAGAATGCACTACACAGTAATGGTATGAACCTGTTTAATTTCACGGTTGGAGGTCCCCTGGGAAGTAAAATTCGATATTTTGCTGCTTTTGAGCAGAAAAAATTGGATGACGCAAGCCCCTCTGTTTCATATTATCCTGCAATGACACGTACCGCAAATCCCGATTCCGCAACTTTAGCGAACTTAAGAGAGAATGCAACCGGGATATTTTTTGTAGATACAGTTTTTACTTATGCAAAACATGATAGCGGTGCATTGGTTTCCGACACCAATACGATTGTCTATAACGATTATAAGCGAATGTACGGCGTTAAACCAAACGCCGGTCTCGAACGGACATTGGTAACGGGTAACTTGGTAATCGACTTAAAACCGCTTCGTATTAAGATGGGGGGATCTTTTACAAAAAAAGACTCGAGAGGTGACTTAGGTGAAAGCGTTACCATAAACCAGGGGGATTATCCCGCCATCTATACATTACTGAATGGGGATAATACACCCAGGTGGGAGTCAAGTTCACAATCAGCTTATGCGAATTTTACTTTTTCCATTTCTCCTAAGTCTTTTGTAAAGCTTAATCTCAGTTACTATGATTATCAATACGAATATGGTGATGACAGACATTGGGATAACATAATGGACTATGGCGATCCGACGGTACCCGGCAATGAATGGCTCAGAGATTATGGAAAGAATCCCCTGACAATAGACGAATTTGCAATACATACAGCCTTTGGTGCGGTTTATGATGAATACCGCAAGGGCCATAATAGCTATCTTGGAATAAAGGGTGATTACCTGAATCAGATAGGAAACCACGAAATTAAAGCAGGCGTTGAAATCCGGAATCACACCATCAGAAATTATCGTCTATCCCAGCCAATGGAGATTGCTGAAAATTATTTTAAGTCGCGTAAAAATAATTGGGGCTTGGATGGCGTGGAAGGTACTGCTGATGACAGAAGTTCCGGGGATGCTAATTTCATTGATGTTACTGACCCCGAGTGGCTATATATACTATACCGTAATGCTTATACGATGAATATTGGCTACACCCAGCAAGGAGACGATGTGGATAATTATGACAAGATAAAAGGTGATATAGCGCCGGGGAAACCGCTCATCTTAGGTGCCTATTTTCAGGACAAGATCGAACTCGATGATTTGATTTTGAATATTGGTGTAAGGTTTGATCAATTTGACTTTAATACCAAGGCGCCAAAAACGTATGATGAGTTATTCCTGAAAAAAGGTCATATCGACAGAGATAAGTCTGGGTATAAGGATGTAGAGGCGCACACTTATATCTCTCCACGTATTGGATTTTCCTTCCCCGTAACTGACAGAACAGTATTTCATGCCCAATACGGGAAGTTTGTCCAACATCCCATTTTAAACCGGCTTTATGTATCTGACTCACACTTGGCCGCCAACCTTACACAAGGTAATATGACCGAATCCCCAAATGCTACTTTGAAGCCGGAGAAAACGACACAATATGAGGTGGGTTTTGCGCAACAACTGGGCGACTTTGCTGCAATTGATGTGACAGGTTATTATAAAGAAATACGCGATTACACCCTGTTGGCAAACCGGAAGAATGCTACTATTGATGGAGCTGAGTTTAGTTGGGCCCAGTTCATAAATGGTGACTATGGTATAGTTAAGGGTCTTTCCCTGGGCTTGAAGTCCCGCCGGGCAAAAGGGATTATGGCTGATGTTAGCTACACTATGCAGTGGGCAAGCGGAACGGGTTCCGATCCATCCTCAAATTTTATGATTGCCTGGACCGGTGAGGACTATCCGAAAGCGATCACTCCACTCGAATACGACCAGCGCCATACAGGCTCTGTTATGGTGGATTTTCGGTCCGATAGGAGGCTCATCGGCATGTTCGACGATTGCCAAATCCAGATCGGTCGCGGTCAGCGCCAGCGATCCATCCATCGCTTCGATCTGCACATTGGAAAGAATGGGAATTGTATTGCGCCGCTCGACAACGCTCTGGACATGCCCCAGCGACTTCAGGAGTGCCCCGCGCTCAATCGTAAGCTTCATGTGACCGTCTCGTCCTTGATTTGGCCAGTCTTGTCTTGGCCCTGTCCTGCCTGTCCATCACGCCGGTTCGGGGTGCTGCTCGCAGGCCATTCGCACACCACCATTCTCACACCCAAGGCGCTTTCCATGCCCAAATTCGAGCATGAACACATCATATGCCATCGGGGGCCCGCACCATAGCAAAATATGGGCGTTTCCCGGTTATTTCTGGCCCGGGAAAAAACACGAAATGCGGCAGAACCCCGCCGAGTCGCGCGTGCCCGCCTGCCTCCGGACCGGCCTCTGGGTCACCCTCTGGAACACCCTGGAACTCCCCCTGGACCAACCCCGGTGAATGTCCCCGGATCAGCCTTCCAGGAGCCTCGACAAACGATGAATATCGTCGTCCAGGCTGCTGTCCGTGCGCCTCAGGTCATCGACCTTCTTCACCGCATGCATAACGGTGGTGTGGTCGCGTCCGCCGAACTTGCGGCCACTTTCCGGCAACGACCGGGCGGTCATGCGTTT
>JADFPG010000195.1 GCA_022562455.1 Fidelibacterota bacterium
CCTATGGTCTTATTCTCCACGAACTGGAACGGGGGGATTCCGGGCTGCGTTCTTTTGCCAGCGTTCAGGGCGCCTTGGTCATGTATCCCATTCATGCTTTTGGCTCCCATGAGCAGAAAGCCAAATGGCTCCCCGGATTAGGGGATGGGTCAAAAGTGGGATGTTTTGGATTGACGGAGCCCAACTTTGGTTCTAATCCCGGTGGAATGGCCACACGCTGTAAACGGGACGGGGATGACTGGATCATCAACGGCAACAAAATGTGGATCACCAACGGGTCTATCGCCGATGTGGCTGTCGTCTGGGCTCGGGATGAAGATGGGTTGGTGCGAGGGTTTCTACTTGAAAAAGGATTGGAAGGATTCACATCGAGCGATATCCATGGGAAATTGAGTTTACGCGCTTCGATAACTTCAGAACTTTCCATGGTAAATGTCCGCGTTTCTGATTCTGCCCGGCTGCCGAATATCGAAGGATTAAAAGGTCCGTTGAGTTGCCTGACCCAAGCCCGGTATGGCATTGCCTGGGGAATGGTAGGCGCTGCTACGGATTGTTACAACACAGCGTTAGAGTATGCTAAAGAGCGGAAGCAGTTTTCCAAACCCATTGGCGGGTATCAACTGATTCAAGCAAACTTGGCGGAAATGATCACCCGAATTACAGAAGCACAGCTTTTGGTTTATCGTTTAGGAAGACTCAAAGATGAAGGCAAAATGACCTTTGAGCAGGTGTCCATGGCCAAACGAAATAATTGTACTATGGCGAGAGATATTGCCAGAATGTCCCGGGAAATGCTGGGGGCCAATGGAATTACAGAAGATTATTCTCCCATGCGGCACATGGCTAATATTGAATCGGTGTATACCTACGAAGGCACCCATGAAATGCATACTCTGATCTTGGGACAGGCTGTTACCGGTTTACCGGCGTTTGATTAATGTTTGGTGTATGGCGCATTTTAATGCGCTATGCGAAACACCCCACCTTCCTTTCAGCTTTGGCGGAAATAAGACGCACACCATTGTAATCCACATTTATTCAAACTCCGGGAATGCTTATATCACAACTATCGTCTCGTAAAACTTTTCCTTTTTGTCCCCATTTATTTTTGTTTAAAAAAAGCTCTGATACATACGCTGGTAAAAGGGCTTAAATAATCAGAATCGGATATACCTATACCAGCATAAATCTTCTTCCACATTTGCAACAAATATATCAATATTTATTTTTATCATTTTTTCTTTCAACGGATAAATATTGACTACGAGTATTAAAATGATAATATTTGTTAACATAACATTAAGATTTTATTTTTTTGTTATTACCTTCCTAAATAGTGGAGATTGTGATAAATATCACACCACAAATAATCCGGTTAGTGTAATTTTTTTTATGAAATATGAGGAAAAGATTCATCATGAAAGCAATATTTAATTTAGGATTATCCATAATGGTTTTGGCTCTGTTTAGCTGTGGGGACAACGAAACCGGCCCAAATGATCAGGAGACCGATGGCAACGTTTCGTTAAGCATAGGGGTTCCAGCTACACTTTCCAATCTGAACCGGGTTACCAATTCTACGCAAGCCATTACCATCTCGCGGGTCAGGCTCCTCATGGAAGAGGTAAAGCTGAAAACAACAGAAGAAGATGTAGCAGATTTTAAGATCGGACCATTGGTTGTGGACTTAAACCTGGAAGGGAATGTCACTAATATTGGAGTCGGGTCTATTCCAGCCGGGAGCTACAATAAGTTTGAGTTCAAAGTGAAAAAACTGGATGGGGATGATGTAGATACAAATGATCCTCAATTCACGGATTTTGTAGGAACGGAAATAAGTCTCATTATTGAAGGAACCACCGATTCAGAATCGTTTATACTACAAATTGAAGAGGAATTTAAGCAGGAAATTGAGTTTCTTATCCCCTTGGAGATCCTGTCTGATACTTCTCTTACTAACCTGACCCTACTCGTTAATACAAATACTTGGTTTATTGATCCTGGATCATCCAATGAATTGGATCCGACGGACCCATCCAACTTAGACCGGATTATAGAAAACATTGATAACTCTTTTATTGCCTTTGAAGACGATGACGAAGATGGCGAACTGGAATTTGAAGGGATGGTATCCATAGTGGATCTGAACAATAGTAGTATTACTCTTACAACAGGTTTGTTGGTTGTGACGGATAATGCAACAATCTTTGATGGCTCCATTACCAGCTTAGATAGTGTGAATACTTTACTTTCCCAAGGAAGTGAAGTAAATGTTGAGGGAGAAGGAATCCATCAGTCAGACCTATCCATATTGGCTTCTGAGGTCAAGTTTGAAGTTGAAGATTGAAAGAAAAAGGTAGCTACACTGGAAAATAATTTGGTTCCTCGCTGAATTGAGTGGGTAATGATTGTAGCATGATATGAAGAAATAGTATAGATTATAAGAGATAAAGAATTATTTCTAATGCCTCTGATTGTGAGCCCCTTGATAGCATTGGTGGTGAGTATGGTAGCATATACCGTTTTTAACAGATTGCGTGTTGCGGTGGGTGTTTCGAAGGAAACCTGTATCTGTGTGGGCGAAACAGGTACGATGGTTAGTACAGAACCAGAACAACCATCCCTGCCAGTAGGATATGCACTGATGCAAAACTATCCGAACCCCTTTAACCCGGTAACCACTATAGAATTTTCACTACCAGAGATTCAAAATGTCAGGATAACTGTTTATGACATTCTGGGTCACGAAATAATGTCACTTGCGAATCGGAAGTATGAAGCCGGTACACACAGAATTATATGGAATGGGAAAAACCATTCCGGACAAATGGTTAGTAGTGGAATGTACCTCTACAGCATCGATACTGGGAAATTCATGGAAACACGAAAAATGCTCTTGTTGAGATAGATTCATATTAAAGTGGAAAAGCGGGGAATAGGGGGAAATTCTACTCCTGTAACTGCCTAATAGAGGGCTTTGCAAAACCTGATGTGTGAAGAAATATTTTCTTTAGCACCGGACTCATAATACGCTGTGTCACGATGAGGATTTTCAAAAGTTGACCTGTCGCAGCTTCAGAGTAGACAGGTGTGCAATATAATG
>JADFPG010000081.1 GCA_022562455.1 Fidelibacterota bacterium
CGAAAATTGGTTTATTCCCCATGCCACACCGAAAACGGTACCACCTTTTCAAAATAGGAGTCCCCGCCGTGGACATAATCGCCATCCTGTTCCACGAATCCGTGGTCAGCGGAGATAACCACGGTGGATTCTGGTGCGAACTCTCGCACGATGGCACTCATAATGTTAGGAGAAATGCGTTGCACTCTCCTACCCTTGGTCATCCCTCAGAACTAATCTCGTACAACTCGGCAGTAAACTTTCCGGATGGCTTGACTTTTCCATTTAAGACATCCTCTACAATCCTCGCCGATGACAAGGGCATCGATTCTTGCCCACAATTTGGACATACATAGATGGTCAAGTCTGAAATAACAACAGGCTCGCCGTTGCGATGGAAGATCTTTTCTTCTTTTCTTTCCTCCATGAGGGATGGACAGCCATTGGGACACTGCATGACAGTTACCTCCTGTTTGCTGTGATAATGAATCCTGGTTTGCAATCTTTTACTACAACCAGAATATTGGCTTTAGAAATCGTGTACTTAGTGAATCTACCTCGGGAACGTTCATCTTTCTCTTTCTTGTTAACTGTACCTGTTAGAATGGTGTCAAGAACTTGTTGATATACCATTCTCCCACATTCGCTGAATCAAATGTGGACCAAAAGTAATACGCCCGGACCTAATGTCATCATGAATTGTTTGTATCGACACAAATCATGTACTCACGATGGGCGTTAGCATACTTGGTACAAATCCCAAACCAAAGAATTTTTTTGGTTAAAAGATGTCATCTTTATCAAATATTTTTCATCTGCATTTCGACGATCTCACACATAATCCTTTAAAAAGATGACATCTTTATTCATCTCCTGTGTTCACTTAATCCAACTTAGCTCTTTGCCATCAGGCGGATTCGTGAAATTTGGCTTCTTCCCCATGCCACACCGAAAACGGCACCACCTTTTCAAAATAGGAATCCCCGCCGTGGACATAATCGCCATCCTGCTCCACGAATCCGTGGTCAGCGGAGATAACCACGGTGGACTGTGGAGGAGCATGTGTTAGAGTGTTTATGTGCTAAAGTATCCACGCTGGACCAATGGACTAAGCTGGCAAAACCTGCGAATTCTTCCAGGTAACGCCTATGATAAGAACTCTTATTCTTTGTCCCGAATCTCGTCTAATGGCAGCAATTGTCTGCTATGACGAACAGTCAAAATAGAGACTCGATTCTGATCAAGCTGATAAACAATACGGTAATTGCTGAAGACTATTTCTCGTAGATCTGATCGTTGTAATTCCGGTATTTTCCTGCCACTCTGTGGAAAATCTTCTAATCTTTCCACTTTATCAAAGATTGCATCCACCCACTTTTCAGCTGAAACAGGGTCATCCTGTGCAATATATTGTGCAATTTCAGAAACTCGCTCGATAGCAAGAGGTGACCAAACGATTTTCATCCATTGACGCTTTCTAATACCCTCTTCCTAGCTTCTGACTGATTGACACCCTTCCCATCATCAATTTGTGCTTCACCCATTTGAATATCCTGCAACAGTTCAATTTTACCGATCAGAGCCTCATATTCGGAAACATCTAAAATAACTGCAGCGCTTTTCCCCCTTTGGGTTATTACCAAAGGTCTTTTTGTTGTGCGAACCCTGTTAATAAATGATGCTACATTGGCTCTAAACTCCGACAACGGTCTTATGTCTTTATCTATTTGGATTCTTTGCATATTTCTACCTCATTGTACTCTTAATTGTTCTTTATAAGGTACAACTTTTTGCACAATGGACACAAACGATTTTGGTGGCTAATGCAACCGATAGAGATGTGATCATGAAATACGGAGATTACCTGAGAAGTAGATTTGGCCGCAGGAAGGTTGCGATTGAAACTGTGATGTTACCATCTTAGGGTGTTTCCGCCAGCTGGCGGACTCCGTTGACCCGGAGGGTCTCCTGTGGAGGAGCATGTGTTAGAGTGTTTATGTGCTATAGTCTCCACGCTGGACCAATGGACCAAGCTGGCAAGACCTGCGAATTCTTCCACCTTATCAAAGATTGCATCCAATTCCTGTAGCCTGTTCTGTGCCATAAAAATAATGATGATATCTTAATACTTGCCGTACCTGATCCAAGAGTTTAAGATTCCGGTCAGGGACAAATTTTGGTTGCAGATTGTTTTGTAATTCCATAACATTACCTGTAAGTTTGTTAAAATTCCGTTAGAACCATATTGATTTAATATTATGTGGATAAATCATCATTCCCCGTCTGCCGACTGGCAGGCATATTTCAATCACAATATATCAACAGATGAAAATATTTTCCAGTCTATACTGCCCGTGCTGACGCAGTCAAACAGGGCGGGAAGGGTGATATGAAGCAAAAGTTTCCACTGTTGTAGATAAGCACTACATTTGACATAAAAATTGAGAGGATTGATTATGAAGATTATAGAGTTTAGAAGTTGGATCATTGGAGTGCTTCTAGCGGTTCTCATCACGTCTTTCACATTGGGTTCAAAACAGGTTAATGAGATTTCTGATGAAAGTGCACATAACAAAATAGTACAGGCCTTAATCAAAGAATTAAATCGTTCTCAAAAAAAGTTGCATATGGAAGGGTTTGAATCACCATACTTTATCTCCTACCAGCTTCAGGAGATAGAAATAGTAGGGCTCTTAGGAGCCTATGGTGCCATTCAGATGCGACTTGGGCCGCCTAAACGACGTATAGCCTCTGTAGAAGTAAGGTTTGGGGACTACACATTTGATAATACGAATCCCGAACAGCGAAGAGGTGGCAGGAGACACCAAGCTATCGCCCCATTGGACGATGATGAGGAAGCTTTGAGAGCCAACTTTTGGATGCTTACTGACGCTGGTTACAAGAAGGCTGTACAAGACTATCAGAGGAAGAAAGGGGAAATGGCCTTTGCAGTGGAGAGAGAGAATGCTGACGATTTAGCGCCGTACGAGAAGAAAACTTACTTCGGCTCAAGTAAAATTCTGACACTCAAAGAGAACTTATGGGCAGACCGGATCAGGCGGGTAACCAGTTCATTGGCTCATGTGGAAGGAATCTTCGATCCAACTATGAATGTCAATGGTATTAAGGTTTCCACCTACTATATCAACACAGAGGGTTCAACGGTGATAACTGAGAAAGTGTATTATGAGGTCAAAGTAAATGCTAAGGTACGGGCGGATGATGGAATGTTACTCCGAAACTTCCGTCACTTCGCTGCACGCGTCCCTGGAGAGCTCCCCAACGACGAGACACTTGATAGCGAGGCGAAACAAATGGCCGAAGAGCTGGCGCAACTTCGCGAAGCGAAGGTCTTCCAGCCCTACATAGGCCCTGCCCTCCTTGCTCCAGATGTGGCTGGTGTTCTGTTCCACGAAGCAGTCGGACATCGCTTAGAAGGGGAGCGTCAAAGAAGTCGGAAAGAGCAGCAAACTTTCAAAGGAAAGGTGGGACAGTTAGTGATCCCGAAGTTTCTCACGGTGATAGATGACCCTACTTTGAGCGATTTTCAGGGCAAGACCCTAGGTGGGACCTATCAATACGATGATGAGGGAGTGAAGTCACAGAGAGTTGTTCTCATTGATGAAGGGATTTTGAGGAATTACTTGCTATCCCGCACTCCGATTGAAGGGTTTCCCCGATCGAACGGACATGCCCGGAAAGCCGCAGGGACTGGATTAGACCCCGTAGCACGCATGAGTAATCTTATTGTTGAAAGTAAGAAGAGCTTCGGTCCAGAAGAATTGAAGCAGATGTTAATTGAGGAGGCAAAGAAACAAGGCAAACCCTATGGCCTGTTATTAAGACATATTCAGAGTGGCATAACGGGACCCCTGCAGACTGGTCGACCGGGAGCTTTTCGTGTAACGCCAATTTTGGTTTATACAGTTAATGTTGATAACGGGCAGGAAACACTTGTCAGGGGAGTAGAGCTGGTTGGTACCCCCCTAATAAGTATAAACAAGATAATGGCAACTGGGAACGATTACACGGTTTTCAATGGAAAGTGTGGTGGACAATCTGGTATTATTCCTGTAAGTACTGTTGCTCCTTCAATGCTTTTGCAGGAAATTGAACTTCAAAAGGCCGCGGGGATGCCTCAGAAACCGCCAATTCTTCCCTCACCTTTTTGGATAGATAGGGATATCCAATCCGAGGAGAAATAGGGGGATATAGATAATGATATAACGATATGAGATGTCTATGCTTATGAATCGGGCAAGTAGATAATGATAGTAAGCGAAAAGCAATTTTATACAGATAAAACTCTAATAATACATTGGGAGAAAGACATCTTATTGCAAGCTAACTCTAAGTCAACCAGACGCCGAAAGTGCCCGCGCGATTCCAAAAGTTTAGAGTTCGGGGAAAGTGAGAAGCCATTTCATACGTACAGATGACCGAATATCGGCGCAGGTGACCTACTCCGTTAAACCAGTTTTACCAAATTCATTACAATTTTTCTACTACCTTCAAATCTTATGTTTTTTCAAAAATCTCTGTGATCTTTGCCTGCCTCGCCTACCTTCTTTGTGGCGGGAATGGCTTTGCCGGGCTACCTATCACGCGTAACGATGGTTCCCGACCTTAAGCTCGGTGTGGCAGTCATGTCTAACCAGGAATCTGTGGCCCATTTATCAATCATGAATCACATTATAGATTACTACTTGGGGTATTCAGACGTGGACTGGTTTGACACCTACAAAGCATATGACCAGCAGAGGAAGGTAAGAATAGCAGCAGAAGAAGAAAAGATTTCTACACAACGGGACAGTTCATCGGGTCCCTCCCGCTCTCAATGCATACACTGGTACTTACGCTGATGCCTAGTATGGCAACATCACCATAGAGCAGGAAGATGTGACGGAAGCATGTTGTTGCAGTTCTCTCAAACGCCTTCCCTTGCAGGCGATATTTATCACTGGCAGCACGATACATTTATTGTGCACTGGCACGACCGGGAACTGCCGGCTGACGCATTTGTAACATTCGCTCTCAACCCGGATGGCAGCATTGACCAGGTAAAAATAAAACCAGTATCGCCGGCTACGGACTTTAGCTTCGATTTTCTATATCTCCTGTTGAAACCTGTTATGTCAAAAAAGAATAAGTAAATTGAAAGACTTAAATAGATATAATAGAAACCGATAAAGGAAGAGGCACCCATTGTCAAAAACGCATTCAAACATGGCGAGAGGAATCTATGCCGCCAGCCTGACTCCTCTGGATCAGGAGCTGAATATCGACTATAAAAAATTGGTCAACCATTGCCGGTGGCTGCTCAATAACGGCTGCCATGGAATTGTTCTTATGGGCACCACGGGAGAAGCCAATTCCTTCAGCATTGCCGAAAGAATGGAAACCCTGGAGGCGGTTATCCATGAAGGCATCCCCGGGAATAAACTGCTCGTAGGCACCGGCTGTTGCGCCCTCCCGGATACGGTAAAATTAACCAAACATGCCCTGTCCCATGGCGTTGGGGGTGTGCTCGTTCTACCGCCCTTCTACTACAAACATGTTGATGATGAGGGACTTTATCGGGTATTCGCGCAAATCATTCAAAGTGTTAGTGATGATGGCTTGAAGATATTCCTGTATCACATCCCCAAGATGAGCGGAATATCCTTCAGCATTCCTTTAATCCGGCGCCTGGCCCGGGACTTCCCCGAACAAATCGTAGGTCTGAAGGATTCCAGCGGCGACCTGAAAAACATGGAATTGATGCGCCAGACTTTTCCGGATTTCGGCATATTCCCCGGGAATGAAAAAGTGTTGCTGAAAACGTTGCGGGAAGACGGTACTGGCTGCATTTCAGCTTCCATTAACCTTACCTGTGGATTAGCGGCAAAGATTTATACCGGGATAGATCATAAAGATGCGGAAGTATGGCAAAAAGAATTGAATCAATACCGCGGAACCATAGAAAAATATCCCATGGTTCCGGCATTGAAACAGGTCCTGTATCATATTACTCATGATGAAACCTGGCTCTATATGCGTCCCCCTCTGGTACCCCTAAAAAAGGAGCAGGCCGAAAATTTGATAGAAGAACTGGAGTCTATCGGTTTTCAAATGGATTATTAATCCATGGAAATGAATACCTATCAAAGAATTTTCGGGACGCTTTCGCTACGGCTTGCATAAATGCTAATCCTTGTCTCAGCGTGCTCTGTTACCATTACACACCCAAAGATTGCTTTTCCAAAGGATCCTGCGGAAAGGCTGAACGGCAAATTGTACTTTATGGCTCTTTCATCCATTTGGTTTACCCACATTGCTTGGTTGTACCCGAAATTTCGGGAGGTGGCTAATGAATCAAGGCTTGTTTTTCCTTTATAGTAAAAGCAAATTCTCCAGTCAGTTTCTCCATATAGCTATCGAAAACATAAAAAAGCAGGGGTGTAAAATATGTTCTGCCCGGAATGCGAATCCGAATACAAAGATGAGATATTGTTTTGTGAAGATTGTCGTGTCAGTCTTATTTTTGAACTTCCTGAAGATGTTTCTCTTGAGGAAATCAAATGGGTATCATTAGACACTATTTCCGGTGATATTTATGCTGAAATGGTGAAAGAGAGTTTGGAAAATGCCCAAATCCCATGTTTTATTAAAACCGATTTCATGATCTCCGCATACGGTGTGAAAGGCTCTGGAATCCCCGGAACCAAATCAAAGATTTTCGTCCCGGATGATTACTATGACAAAGCAATGGAAATTCTTGATGAGATGATGGATCATGATTAACAAAGGAAATTTTAAATTCGTTTGATTCCAGTGGCCTTTTGAGATAAATTCCAATATGGTTCCATTTTGGAAGTAAAACTGGAGAAATATTTATGTCCACATTAACAATAAAAAACATTCCCAATGAACTTTATGAGAGAGTAAAAGAGAGTGCAAAGCAGCACCGAAGAAGTATCAATAGTGAGGTCATTGTCTGTTTGGAACACACATTTTTTAGCAGGAGAATTGACCCTGATACGTTTCTGGCCAGAATACATTCTTTACGGCAACAAGTTTCCCTTCCTCCACTTACTGACGAATTCCTTAAAAAGGCGAAAAATGAGGGGCGTCCTTGATTGTCGTTGATACAAATGTTATAGCTTATCTAATCCTACAAGGTACTCATACATCAGCTGCTTCCGTTACCCTACAAAAAGATCCTGATTGGGTAGCTCCTCTACTTTGGAAAAGTGAATTTCGTAACGTTTTGACCACGTATATGCACAAAGGATCATTATCACTTAGGAAAGCCTTCCAATTTATGGAAAATGCCGAGTATTTGATGTGGGGTACTGCATTTGAGGTTGAATCATCCCATGTTTTGGATTTGGCGGCGAATTCTCCCTGCTCAGCCTATGATTGCGAGTTCGTTGCATTAGCGGAAGATCTTGGGATACCTCTAATTACAACGGATCAAAAAATTCTGTCATCTTTTCCATCCATAGCCATCTCTCTCGAAAGCTTCGTGGGGAGATAATAATAAATTTTAACACAATTCAATGTTAATCTGCTGAAAGGATTTAACCAAATACGAAACCACTATTTATGATACATAAATTCCAATCCGTAAAAGGAACGAAAGATCTCCTTCCAACCGAAACTCCCCGCTGGCGAGAACTGGAAGAAACGGTCCACAAATTTATTTCTCGCTGGGGATATCTGGAAATTCGTACTCCTGCCTTTGAGCCTACAGAACTTTTCGTCAGAAGTTCCGGTGAGGGGAGTGATATTGTCACCAAACAGATGTACACCTTCGAAGACCAAAGCCAGACAAGTATCACCTTGAAACCCGAATTGACAGCTCCCGTTATTAGAGCGTACATCCAGCATAATCTGGCAAAACAAGGCGGAACAACAAAACTCTATTACATCGATTCCCTCTATCGCCAGGAACGTCCCCAGGCTGGGAGGCTCCGCCAATTCCATCAGTTTGGTGTGGAGGCAATTGGTTCATCAAATCCCGAACAAGATGCTGAGGTTATCGCCTTGGCATACCTGATTTTACTAGACCTGGGTATTGAAGACCTGGAACTTTATCTTAACAGCATAGGTTCGGTGGAAACACGAAAGCGATACAGAAAAATCCTGTCGGGATATTTTTTAGAACATGAGCATCAGTTGAGCAATGTGAGCAGAGAAAGACTACACAAAAACCCCCTCAGAATTCTTGATACTAAGGATAAGAAAGAACAGACATTATTATCCAATGCTCCGAAAATTTACGACTATTTAACGCAGGATGATCAAGACCATTATGAGGCAGTCAAACACCATCTGACTGAGTTGGAAATACCTTTTATCCAACACGATTTATTGGTGCGAGGTCTCGATTATTATACCCGAACCACTTTTGAAATCACAAGCTCAAAGTTAGGCGCTCAAAACGCTCTTTGCGGGGGAGGACGATATGACAATCTGGTGGAATCGCTTGGAGGTCCCCCCACACCTGCAATAGGTTTTGCTGCAGGGATTGAAAGAATCCTTATGGCACAAAAAGATACCCGCACCGGTGAAGATAAACCAGATCGCATCTATGTTGTTTGTGCCACAGAAAACGCCAGAGATTTTGTTCTAAAATTGACGATGGATCTTCGGAAACAAGGTTTACCCGTCGAATTTGATGCACTCCGCCGAAGCTTGAAAGCCCAGATGCGGGATGCTAATCGGTTAAAGTGCACTTTTGCTGTTATCATCGGGGAAAAAGAATTGGATTCCGAAACAATCCAATTAAAGAATCTTACCACTAGCGAACAGAAAACTGTACAACTTGGTACTTTGATTACATACTTGACCAAGGAACTTAAATTATAGGTTTTTACGACTAACTGTGACAAAGTCCAGAGACCTTGTCAAATTATTATTTTAAAAATGAAGAATTCAAAAAATGGCAAATCGATAAAAATTGGAATTTGGAAGAAAATGAATTTATGATTATATTAATTCATGAAAAATAGGAAGACATGACATGCTTAGAAAATTAGGTAAGAGTAATCAGGTGGCTATTCCAAAGAATATTATGGAAACATTGCATCTAAGAGTGGATGACTATCTCGATGTTTATATTGAAGACAATAGAATCATTCTTGAGCCCAAAGTCGTTATTCCGAAAGATCAGGCCTATTTCTTCACTGAAGAATGGCAGAGAGAAGAACAACAAGCTGAGAAGGATATTCAGGAGCAAAGAGTAACAAAGACGACCAACCTCGACGAACTGTTTGAAGAGATGGACAAGTAGTGCATATTGAAGCCACTGGAACTTTCATTAAACTCTACAAGAAACTCTCACCTGATATACAGAAAAAAGTTAAGAAGACGCTATCTTTGTTCCAGGAAAATCCTTCTCATCCTTCATTGAGAAACAAGAAAATGACAGGTCAAAAAAACATCTACGAAATTCGTGTTACTTTGAATTTCAGGATTACCTACACAAGAAAGGGGGATACGGCGATCTTGCGAAAAGTGGGTACTCACAATCTAATGAAACAGCCCTAACGTGGAAAGACTGGCTCACCTCTCTACAGGATTTTTCTGTTAACGCCCTTTGACCACAGGATAGGCTTTTCACTATAATTCCTACTTGACTTTCCCTATCCTCATCGTAAATTTTACACGCACACACGTATATCATGAGTAAACAATCATTAATTATCGTCGAATCTCCCTCGAAAGCGAGGACAATAGAGCGGTATCTCGGAAAGGAATACCGGGTTCTTGCATGTAACGGGCATATAAAGGATCTGCCAAAATCGGATCTGGGTATCGACATAGAAAATAATTTCGCTACCAAATATGTACTGCTTCCTGAGAAATATAAGGTGATTAAAAAAATTAAAGAGACAGCAAGTCACGCTCCCCAAATTCTCATCGCCACTGACCCTGACCGGGAAGGAGAAGCCATCGCCTGGCATCTTGTCACAGAGCTGGATGGAAAGTCGAGCAAGATAAAGCGGGTTCTTTTTAATGAAATCACTGCTTCCGGTATACAAGCAGGCATTCAAAACATGAGAAACGTCGATATGCAGCTTGTGGATGCCCAGAAAGCAAGGCGTGTGATTGACCGGATTGTCGGTTTCAAAGTATCGGAATTTCTATGGCGGGTCTTATTCAATGGTCTTAGCGCCGGTCGTGTTCAATCAGTCGCACTTAGGCTGGTATGCGAAAGACATCAAGAGATCATTGATTTTAAACCTGTTGAATATTGGACACTTAGTGTTCAATTGAAATCCCAAAAGGGGGAAATTTTCATAGCTCAACTTCATCGAATCAAAAATCAAAAACCTGAGATTCCAAACGAAGCTGAAGCTGACCGAATTATCCGGTTCATTGCAGACAAGGAATTTAAAGTCTCCTCCATCGGGAAAAAATTAGTGAAGAAAAAACCCTATGCCCCGTTTATCACCAGCACACTCCAGCAGGAAGCAGCCAACCGTCTCGGATTTTCACCGGCTAACACAATGAGAATAGCACAAAAACTTTACGAAGGGATTGATATCGGAGATGGCGCTCCCACGGGTTTGATCACATATATGCGAACAGATTCCACCCGAATTTCCAATGAAGCTATCGGATCAGTAAGAAAACATATTTCCCGGCAATACGGGAATGAATATCTCCCCAAAAAGGCAATAATATACGCCTCCAAAAAGAAATTGGTACAAGACGCCCATGAAGCTATCCGACCATCAAAACCCGATTTGACACCCCAAGGCTTAAAGGATAATTTGGGAAAAGATGAATTCAAATTATATGAACTGATCTGGCAGCGGTTTGTCGCTTCACAGATGACCCCCACCGTATTGAATCAAACTACCATCGATATCTTAGCAGGAGATGATCACGTCTTCCGGACACAGGGGTCTGTGGTCAAATTTGACGGGTTTCGTAAGGTGTATCCTATGGCGAGAAAGAGCGAAGATCAAGATACACCCAAATATTTGACAGAGGGTGAAACATTGGAAAGACTCGAGTTCAGACCTGAACAGCACTTCACCAAACCGCTTCCCTACTTCACCGAAAGTTCCCTCATCAAGGAACTCGATAGCAGAGGTATTGGTAGACCAAGCACATTTGCTGAAATCATTTCCCGGCTGAAAAAGCGCGAATATGTTACTAAGGAAAAAGGGAAATTAATCCCAACGGAAATTGGTATGACAGTAAACAAAGTCCTTACCAACAACCTCCCTGACATTTTCGACTTTCAGTTTACCGCAAGGATGGAAGAAGAATTAGACAACATTGAAACAGGAAAACTGAAATATCTGGATGTTGTTAACAATTTTTATAAACCCTTTCACACATCAATAAATAAAGCCCGCGAACGCAGAACAGAAATTAAATCTTCTCTTGTTGAAACGACATCTGAAGTGTGTGAAAAGTGTGGTAGCAAAATGGTCATCAAGTGGAATTCAAGAGGAGAAAAGTTTTTAGCCTGTTCCGGTTTCCCCAAGTGCCGGAATGCCAAATCTTTACTCGGGGAAGAATCTCAGCCAGAAAAACTTGGTATACCGTGTCCCGAATGCGGGGGAGATCAAATTGTGAAAAAAGGACGTTATGGTCGGTATGCGGGCTGCAGTAATTATCCTGAATGTAAATTTACAAGCTCCATTTCCACAGGAGTTCTGTGCCCTGAAATCGGCTGCACCGGAGAAATCGTCGAACGAACCAGTAGAAAAGGGAAACGATTCTATAGCTGTAATCGCTATCCCGATTGTAAACATGTCTCATGGAATAAGC
>JADFPG010000082.1 GCA_022562455.1 Fidelibacterota bacterium
CCCGCAAACCAGACTGCGCCGTCAGGCAGCATGGGATAGCTGATACGCAAAATTCCGTATGTCCCCATCTTCAGCAACACGCCGGCAAGGATGACCGAAACTGCGGTGGGCGCTTCCACATGGACCAACGGAAGCCATGTATGAAATGGGAATATTGGCACTTTTATAGCAAAGGCAATAAACAAGAGAATCCAGATTACCTTTAGAGATTCAAATCCCCACCAGAGTTTACCTGCAAGGGCCGTAGGAGCTATAGCCATAATTTCTATCATATCAAAAGTCCGACCACAGGCAAAATAGAGGGCAAGAATAGCAATCAACATCAACACAGAACCCGCCAACGTATAAAGGAAGAACTTGATGGCTGCGTACTCCCGCTGAGGTCCTCCCCACATCCCAATCAAAAAGTACATGGGTAACAGCATCACTTCCCAAAAAACGTAAAACAGGAAAAAGTCGAGTGACAGAAATACTCCCATCATGCCTGCATCCAACAATAAAAATAGAGCGAAATATCCCTTCACCGCTTTTTCAATCTTCCAGCTTACGAATATACAGAGAAAGAACAAAAGAGCAGTCAATAGCGCCATGGGTAGACTCAATCCATCAATGCCGAGGGAGTAATGGACATTTAGGGTTGATATCCAGCTTACTTTCTCAGTAAACTGAAAGCCGACAGTACTGGAATCAAATTTTGTCCATAAAACAATGGCGACCAATAATTGAATTCCAGTAGCAACCGCTGCCACAAATTTGATCGTATCTGCCTTATCCCTGGGAATCAAGATAATGACTGCAGACCCCAGGATCGGCAACCAGATAAGCCAGCTTAAAATATTCCAATCCATATTTTCCTATCCCTTCTTTCTAATTCCAATTCCTTCCAATACCAAAACAATGCTTCAAGTTTTAAGTAGTAAGTGTTCATGTGCTAAAGTGTTCACTCATCACCCCGATACGCTCTCCCGACTACGTCGGGACTACGGGGCAGGCAAGCATCACGCATCACGTTTCACGCATCACGCATCACATCGTTTGAATGACAAACATGACAATAATACCGCAAAGAACCCAGATGAGATAACTTTGAAGCTTTCCGGACTGTATTAATCGAAGCTTTCTCCCAAAGAACTGAGTGCTGTGACCCACGCCATCCACAATTCGCTGATCAAGAATGTCGTAATCCCATTTTATCCCCACAATACGTGATATCCACTCTGTGACTTTACCAAATCCATTGATGAAATATTTGTCGTAAAGATCCCAATCAAAATATCCGATTTTCTTCGCAAGCGTTAAACTTGGACTAACAAGATATTTCGAATAAATCTCATCCATAAAAAATTTATTGAAAGACAATTTGTACGGGATTGCCAAACGGACTGCCATTCTTTCTGCTGATATCCGTTTTTTCAGGTACATGGCAAAGGCAAGAAATATGCCGGTACCTGCCACAATCAGAGATAAAATTATGGCAGAGGTATGGGCGTGGTGAACTCCTTCAGCAATCTCATGAGCAGATAGACTTCCAGGCACGCTGGACTCAACCGCAACGACTAACCTGGTGAACCAGCCTTGGTCAGAAAATGGGTTAAAGTATGGGAGTGTGTAGAATAAAAAGAGCGACAGGGTTGCCAGGGTCATAAGCGGCGCTGTCATCACGAGCGGGGATTCGTGAACGTGATTGTGCACTTCCTGTCTTGCAGGTTCGCCATGAAAGGTCATAAAAATTAGCCTGAACATATAAAACGCCGTCAATAACGCTGCTCCAAAACCAAACAACGGAAGTAAAAAATGAACCGGATTGCGTAGGGCAAATGAAAGTGTCCCCGCAAGTATGGCATCTTTAGAGAGGAATCCGGACGTCAAAGGAACTCCGGAAATGGCGACGGTACAGATCACCATGGTCCAATAGGTGATCTTCATTTTATCTTTGAGTCCGCCCATATTCCGCATATCCTGCGGATCAGTCTCGTGGTCTTTAAGTTTATGATAAGCGTGTTGCATGGCGTGAATGACACTGCCGCTGCACAGAAAGAGTCCTGCCTTAAAAGCGGCATGGGTTACCAAATGGAAAAACCCGGCAATATAGGCGCCACTGCCCACGGCTAAAATCATATATCCCAACTGACTCACAGTGGAGTAAGCCAATACCTTTTTTATGTCATTCTGTGTCACCGCTATGATGGCGGCAAAAATGGCTGTGAAGCCCCCCACATAGGCGATAATTGTCAACGCATCCGGTGTGAACAAGGGAAATAGACGAATCGTTAAATAGACTCCTGCCGCTACCATCGTTGCTGCATGAATCAGGGCACTAACTGGTGTGGGACCTTCCATGGCATCGGGAAGCCATACATGCAAAGGAAATTGAGCTGATTTTCCGACAGCCCCAAAAAAAAGACAGACCCCAGCTACAGTGAGAATCGTACCCGATATCATTCCATTTTCCACTCCGGCGAACACATCGCTGAATAAAAACGATCCCGTGGCGGTAAACATGAGCATGATCCCGATAAACATGCCCATATCCCCAATTCGATTCACCAAGAATGCCTTCTTTGCCGCATCGGAGGCAGAGTCCTTCTCAAACCAGTGACCTATCAGAAGATAGGAGCTTAATCCCACCAATTCCCAAAACATGTAAATAGAGAATAGATTGTTGGACAGGACGATTCCATTCATAGAGAAGGTAAAGAGGGAAAGATAGGCAAAGTACCTGGAGTATCGAGGATCTCCTTTCATATATCCCACCGAGTAGATATGAACCAGGCTCGATACCAATGCCACCACCACAAGCATTACAATGGTGATATTGTCTATAAGAATGCCCAAGTGAATCTGCATATGACCTAAGTTGAACCATTCCCAACTTTTGTCAATTTTATAGCTGCTATCGCGGAGAAAAAGCATCATACCTAACATGGCAATCGATAAGCAAAATGTAAAAACAACGGCAGAGATGGAAACCCAATCCCCTTTTCGAGGTAGACGATTCCCAATAAAAATCTGAATGACAAAAGCCAGCAGGGGTGTCAGGAGAATAAGAAAACCGTATGTTATCATATCCTAATAGATTCTTTTATGTTTGTGTGCTCATAACATTGGGAATTGACAATAGGCAGTAGACAGTAAACAATTGGCAGTTGGCAACTAGCGATAAACAAATGAAAATGTAACGATATCATCGTTCCCTCTGGTCCGCTCGCTGATATTTCTTAGGGTGTTCAATCATGTCATTCAACAGCCTGCCCACCTCTTTGGGAAACTTTTTGGTAGTATTAAAGATTTCCATCGCTATTGTAAACGCCTTCTTGTAGACAATTAAATCCTTAAAACCTGAGCCCATTTACTGCCTACTGCCCACTGTTTACTGCCCATTCATAACTGTTTACTGTTTCAAACTCGATGCGTCATCCACATTCACAGATCCAAGATTATTGTAAAGATTGATGATAATGGCGAGAGCCACCGCAGCTTCTGCAGCAGCCATAATAATGACAAACAGAGAAAATACATGACCGGAAAGATTCATGCCTCCAAATCGGGAGAAGGCGATAAAATTGATATTGGCAGCATTCAGAATCAATTCGACCCCCATCAACACTGCGATTGCGTTCCGACGCGTGATGATACCAAAGAGACCCAGACTGAATAAAATGGCGCCAATGATGAGATATGTGTTCAACTGATCCATCAATCACCCCTCCTTGATAGCATTGCCGCACCCATGAGCGCTGCCAACAGCAAGACCGAGGTAACTTCAAAAGGGAGCAGATATTCCACCATCAATAATTTCCCTATCCCGGCAACTGTCCCTTCAATTTCCGGACTACTTTCTAAATGCCAGGGAGATGTCCGGATCATTCGGATCAATCCAAGAAATATTAAAGCAACCACGACACCTCCAATTCCCCTCTGCATACTGGTATGAGAAATACGGACGTCTCTAATCCGTTGAGTCAGCATGATTCCAAAAATGATCAGAACCAAAATCCCCCCCACGTAGATGACTATCTGCGTAGCGGCAATAAAGTCTGCCATCATAAAAACATATAGACCGGCAACTCCCATAAATGTGAAGAGAAGTGCCATGGCGGAATAGATAAGATTTTGAGATAGAACCACTAAAAATGCGGAGCCCACTGTCAGAGCAACAACCATCCAAAAAATAATATCCGCACCCATCATCCGGCCACGTCTATCTTTACTTTTTCCTTTGGGGGCGGTGTGTATTTCTCTACTTGATCCTTAGGGACTTTGGCAAAACGGTAAATCAAATCACTCCGATTATATTCGGAAAATTCATAATCTATTTCTTGTTTCGACGAATTGGGTCCGCCTGTCATAAAAATACAATCTTCAGGACAGGGATAGACACAGAGGTTACAGTAACAACATTCAGACATATCAATGTCGAATCGTGTCAATAACAGACGCTTTTGTGTTCCATTTGAAGTAATCCCAATATGATTCGCTTCAAGAATATCCGTGCCTTTTTCTACTTTAACGGTTTTTATATGAATACAGTCTACCGGGCAGGCTCGCACGCATTTCAGACAGCCAATACAATCATCTATATCCACATGTAAGCGGGACCGAATGACATTGTAGCTATCATGGCTGAAGCCGATGTTTCGCTCAGGGCGAGGCCAACGTTCTTCCGGGTACTGAAGCGTGACAATTCCTTTTCTTGCTTTAGCTAAATGGACGAGTGTAATTCGCAACCCGATCAACAATGTTGTGATGGATTGCCAGATATTTGAAAAGTACCGAATCATTTACTCCTCAATTCAGCCACAAATCCCAAAGACCAACGCCCAATATATTTATAAAAGAGATGGGAAGAAAATATTTCCAGCACATCTGCATCAATTGGTCTGTCCGCAATCTCGGGAATGTCCATCGAAACCACATCATCACAAAGATCAGAAAAATAGCTTTTCCCATAAACCAAAAAAGCCCCCACGCTGGACTGTCCATATACCCGGGTATTGGACTCTGCCATCCTCCAAGAAAAAGTATTGCGCTCATGGCTGCAACAATGAACATATTGGCATACTCAGCCAAAAAGAAAAATGCCCACCGCATCCCGGAATATTCCGTGTGAAAACCGGCAACCAATTCCGATTCCGCCTCCGGCAGATCAAAGGGGGTTCTGTTCACCTCCGCCACGCCTGAAATGAAAAAGATGAAAAATGCGATAAATGTAAACGGATTATTAAAAATGAACCAATTGGGGAGAATACCCCAGATGAGTCCATGTTGAGCAATGATGATATCTTGCATCTTCAAACTGCCCACCAGCATGATTACTGTGAGGAGAGACAATGCCAGGGGGATTTCATAACTGATGATTTGAGCGGCAGATCGCATGGCGCCATACAGGGCCCATTTGTTGTTGGAACCGTACCCCGCCAGGATGATTCCGATCACCCCGATAGAACTCATGGCGATGATGTAGAATACTCCAATGTTAAAATCAGCCACCAAAATATGTTGGTTGAATGGGATACCCACGAATACAATAAATGCCCCGATAAATAATATGAATGGTGCAAGGATAAACAATTTTCTGTCCGCCAATGAAGGAATAATATCCTCTTTAATTAACAATTTAATCGCATCAGCCACAGTTTGAAGAAGTCCCCACTTCCCGGCATGAAGCCCCACCCCCTGTCCCATGGGTCCCAATCTGTCCTGCATGAATGCGGAAATCTTTCGTTCCGCATAAACTGCTACAATAGCGTTGACGGCGACAAACATAAATAGAGAGACAGCAATAAGCGTGGCTGCAAAAACAAAAAGCAGTGCAGAGGGTATCCCCGATAAAAATGAGACTTCAGAAAATTTTTGTAATAATAACTCCATCCTTATCGATCAATTTCTCCGAGAACAATATCAAGACTTCCAAGGATAGCAATAACATCGGCAATCATCCACCCCCGAGCAATTTCATCGATACAGCTTAACGCAGTAAATGCCGGGGACCGAAGCTTCAGTCTAAATGGTTTCGGTTTACCATCACTGATGATATAAAAACCGAGATCTCCCCTGGGTGTTTCCGTCCGACTGTAAACATGCCCCTTAGGAGGACGTATCTTTTTCGGCAGGGCAGCATGAACATCCCCCTCTCTGGGCATCTGGTCCAAAGCCTGGCGAGTGATTTTCACACTCTCCTCCAACTCCCGAATCCGCACATAATACCGATCCCAGCAGTCACCCACTGTTCCCATAGCGCCTGTTCCTATGGGAATATCAAATTCAAACTTGTTATAAATACTGTAGGGTTCATTTTTCCTGAGATCCCACTTCACCCCGGAACCCCGCAAGTTTGGTCCTGAGACTCCATAACTGATAGCCACATCAGCCGGCAGAACACCCACGTCTGCAGTCCGCTCAATAAAAATTTTGTTAAAGGTGAGCAGGTCGTTGTATTCCTGAATTTTGGGCTCAAAGTAATCGAGGAATTCATACACCTTTTCAACGAACCCGATGGGGAAATCGTGGGAAACACCCCCAACCCAGATATAATTGTACAGGAGGCGTGCACCACAAAGCAGTTCAAATAAATCTAAAATTCGTTCCCGGTCACGAAAACAGTAAAGAAACGGAGTAAAAGCTCCCACATCCAGACCAAATGTGCCAATAGCCAAATGATGACTGGCAATCCGATTTAATTCCGCTACGATCACCCGGATATGATGGACTTTTTCCGGGACTTCAATTCCCATTAATTCTTCCATTGCAACCGCATATCCAAAGTTGTTGTTCATCGAGGCAACATAATCGCACCGGTCTGTGTAGGGAATAACCTGTTCATAGGTAACATTTTCACAATGCTTTTCGAAACAGCGGTGAAGATACCCTATGTACGGTGTGATTTTGGTGACGATCTCACCATCCGTCAATACTTGCAGTCGGAGAACACCATGGGTACTCGGGTGCTGAGGTCCAATATTGAGAACCATTTCCTCCCCATGAATGGCGCTACGATCTAAAGTCGACGTTTCTATTCCCATTCCTCCTTAATCTTCGGCACCACGATGCCGTGCCAGGTTTCAGGAAATTCGTAATCTTTCCGCAGGGGGAATCCCACCCAATCTTCGGGTAACAGAATTCTCCGATGATCCCTATGACCTTCAAAAGTAATACCGTACATATCGTAGATTTCCCTTTCAAACCAATCAGCCATTCTCCAAATTTTTTCTACGGATGGTATCATTGGTTTGGATTTGGGAACATCGATTCTGACCTCAAGTTTATGATGATGCGTCATAGAATGAAGATTATAAGCAACCCCCAGATTCTCATCTTCAATTCCATAGTCGATTCCGGTTATACACATCATGGAGTCGAATACGAGGTTTTCGTCATCCCGGAGAAAATAAGCTAATTCTGTCCAATCTTTAGGGGATACGCGTAAAACTGCTGCCGGTTCTTCCCTTGTATCAGGAGAATACAACTCGTTAAAATTTCTGTTAATATAATCGACTATTTCCCGATAATCCATGTGTGCTATGACGTAATGCCATCCGTCAGCTGACGGATCCTCGGTCATCAGTCTCAGCTACGACAGTTGGAACCTGCTTGGGTACAATCTTCAATTTTTTGTATCGACCATGCCCATACGGTACTGAGAATTTGACCCAATCAAGATCACCTTTTCGCCAGACATAAATCAACCCAACCGAAAGGATTGCCAGGAAAATCATCATTTCTACAAAAGCAAAAAGACCCAATTCTTTATAGACCACCGCCCAAGGGAATAAGAAAATGACTTCCACGTCAAATATTATAAAGATAAGCGCGACCACATAAAACCGGACATTAAATTGAATCCACGCTCCGCCGACTGCATCTTCCCCGCATTCATAGGTGGCTAGTTTATCCGGTGTTTTTCGGCTGGGTGCAAGAATCCTCTGCAACAAAAGGGGAAACGCTACGAGAATAATCCCGATTATTATGAAGATAAAAACAGTCCCGAAATTTGTGTACATGGTTGGAAATCTCACTAAAAATGGAGAGAAATTTACTTTGTCACCTTGTCCATTGCAAGCCAATTAACCGAGAAAGAAACCCGATTTAGGTATAAGAAATTGAATCCGTCCGGATTTGAATCTAATGGAATTCTATGATACAAAACACTTAATGTAATGTGGAAGAAGGAATATCATATACTCATGTTTCGCAGGTACATTTCATTACGATTTCCCCGCCTGACTGGGCGCCAGATCGGGCAGGTATGTTGAAGGGTATAAGGTATAGGGTATAAGGGGAAAGTGGTTCTAATTGAAACTGTTATACTTAGCCTCCAATCTCTCAGATACATAATATGAATATTTCAGAAATAGAGTGTCTCAATAGTCTGGTCATGGGTCCCTACCATATACCTTATACCCTATACCCTACACCTCATTCTGACATAATACCTCTGTAATCAAATAAATAATCAACTACTTAGTGTATGCGAAACATGAGTTACAATTTGTCTTCGCATGTAGCCTATATTTAGCTCAGATTTTCACAAAATATGGCAAAGCTATCAAAACGATACCTGCAATTACCAGAATGTATACATTAGAAATGAAATATGGCAAAACAAATAATGCCACACCTGTAAATAGCGGCACGACTGCTCGCTGTTTTTTCCCATACATAAAAAAGCCGACGCCAATCACTCCAAATAACATTCCCCAAATTATTGTCGATTCGCTGCCCATTTTAGAATGAACCGTTTCTGCTCCTGGTGAATTGTAAACCATAACCAATGCTGCTTTTTGGCGCGCTCTTCCCCACACCGAAGGCGGTCAGGTGCAGTGTTTTGATAGGCTTTTTCATCTATAATATTCCTAAACCAAGAGCAACCGCGAGTAAAAACATCATCATCGCAATAAATATTTGGAGTGAATCTAAAGTTATTTTCTCAAGAAAACGCGAACCTATGAATGATCCTACAAATGCTGACAATGAACCTGCTACTACTACTCCGATTCCACCTTGCTCTTGAAGTACAACAAAATCTTTCCGAAAGAAAGTTGACCCATAAATAACAAGGCGAGAAATATCAACGACTACGGCGGAAATGACCATCGTTCCAATAAGTACTTTTTTTTCCAACCCTATACGTAAAAGAAATGCAGTCCGTAATGCTCCCTGATGACCTGATAAGCCACCAAAAAAACCTGAAAGTATTCCGCCAACAGGAACAAGCTTCAAATCGAACGAAAGATGCTTGAAAAAAGGAATTAGCTCTATGATGACAAAAACAATTATCAATGTAGCAATGATCGCTTTTATGGGTGTAATAAAAAAGACTTTTCCCCATAGCATATAACTTGCTAAAGGTGAAAGTGTTGCAAAATAATTGAGAAGCAATGCACCAAGCACGGCGGCTACTGCGCCTGGAATTGCAAACATAAGTACAATTTTTAAGTTAGCATGTCTTCCTACCAAAAGAACCTTGAAAATATTATTAGCAAGATGAACCATTGCTGTTGCTGCAATGGCGATTTCTACAGGAAAAAATAGTGCAAATACCGGCATCAACAATGTGCCCAGACCAAATCCTGAGAAGAAGGTGAGTCCGGCAACAACCACTGCAACAATACAAATGATTACATACACTATATTATTCTACCTTTATCCGAAAAAGAAGCCTAACGTCAAGGGTGTGCTGCGGCCATGGCACCGAAGTAGAATCGCAAGATTGCTGTTTATATTCATCCACAACCTGCTGATCACGCTGCAATTTTGGCGGTCAGCTCGCCCCTTTTGTTGGACGTTCCTTCTTTTCCGACACGATCAATAACGCCTCAGGCAGCCCTCCCAACGAGGCAACTTCCCAAGCTTGTGGCTTATCGCCGAACTCATCTAAAAGCAGCAAGTTGGTGCCCGCATCCACCACTGCGGTGATGTACTCACTGACTGTCCAGTGGAACTCGTATGAAGGCAAGGACCCGGGTTCTGCATCGGGTATTTCTTCTGACCTATCCCACTGATGCGGACCTTTATTAAAATAGCCGAACTCGATCTCCAGCGAGTTCTTTGTCTCTTTCCAGATCCGTCTGAACGGATGATACTCGTTAACCACAAAAAGCCCGCCTGGCTTCAGAATGCGGACGGCCTCTCGGTAGTACTGCCACAGGTCGGATACCCAGACAGCCACGTGACCACCGGTGTATACGATATCGTACGTGTCGTCGTTCAGGTCTGTCAGATCCGTCACATCGGAGCGAATGAACCGAACAGCAACCCCCAGTTGCGATGCCCGTTTGTGCGCGATGGCCAGTTGCTCCTCGGAAATATCGACTGATGTCACATCTGCTCCGAGGCCGGCAAGAGCGAAGACTGCAAGGTTGTCCCCGCTACCAAGGACGCAGACCTTTTTGCCCGACGCGTCTGAAAACCACTTCAGCTCGTTCTTATTGAATATTTGGGAAGCGTCCCGATAACATTCCCGCCAATCCTTCGTATTATCGACCTGCCCGAAACCTGCTCGCACTGCCGCATTCCAGCCCTTGCGATTTGCCTCATGGAACTCATTCATGCTTTGTCTCTCACTAATGTCCAACAGTGTCAATATATGTATAATTTTGACTCAGATCACTCTATATCGGACAAAGCCGAAACCAAAAAAGCTGCCTGTCCCGTAGGGAGGAACGACCGTATCAGGAAATGCTGAAATCACTAATTCCCCGACGAGAAATAATCCTCCCGATAATATCGGGATCGGGATGCCAAAAAAAACAAGAAATTCACGACTAAGCGCCTATTTGTATTCGCCTGTAGCCTATATTTAGCACAGATTCTCACAAAATATGGCAAAGCCATCAAAACGATACCTGCAATTACCAGAATGTATACATTAGAAATGAAATATGGCAAAACAAATAATGCCACACCTGTAAATAGCGGCACACCTGCTCGCTGTTTTTTACCATACATAAAAAAGCCGATGCCAATCACTCCAAATAACATTCCCCAAATTATTGTCGATTCGCTGCCCATTTTAGAATGTACCTTACCCGACAATTGGTATGAATAACTCACGGCAAATCTTTTTTGCCAATTTGTTCGGTATTTCCCTATGACGTAGCACTGATTTGACATGACCTGTTTATGGATTACACCATAAAGAATAGCGATGACCCTCCCTTTTTAGATAACATCTATGCTTACGAAGATGCTTCAAAAGGGAATTGCGTTTCACTCTACGGTGACAACTTCCCGAACAGCTTCTGTCAGAACGCCACCCGATGTGTCTTCCCTTCGATTCTCAAGAATAAGAGCAATAGCATCTGAAAGGCTTTGACGACATTCTTCAATGGTTCGACCTTGTCCATTTGCACCGGGAATTTCCGGACAATAAGCAATATACCAAATCTTCGTCTTTTTCAATGATGGATGTGAATTCGTTATGCATATGAAACCTCTTTAATTCAAATTTTCAAATTGGATAGCGCCTAAATTGAGCCCCAAAGTTTCGGGGTAGGATAATCCCGAAACTTCGGGATTGTCCTCGTGACGAGACGTAATATATTTAGTAATGATAACAACCCAATAAGTTTACACATAATAAACCAGCAGATATGCCAGTAAAAACAGCGTTATCCAAAGCACAGTTGAACCGATAGGCGAGTGTTTGATTATGTCACCGGGATAAATCTCTTTTTCTCTTTGTATCCTCTGCTCAATCTGTGCTTTTTTCCCCGGGCCGCTGAACCGCAGAAGCACAGTGTC
>JADFPG010000083.1 GCA_022562455.1 Fidelibacterota bacterium
CCTGTATAGAGAGTATTAGGGACGATGAGAACGCCGTCCGATTTCATTCGACGCCCCATCCAGTAAAAAATTTCCAAAACTGCTGAGCTCAGATGAAGTCCAGGAAATTCCTGTTTAGGCAATTGTGGTCGCTCCTTTGTGAACTCGCCTTTCGGATTTTGCATGAGCAGCCATTCAATGACGAGAATGTGATATATACTTTTAGCTTTTTTATATTTCGTTTCTTTAGGTAAGGAAAATGTCCCTTTCCTTGTTACAACTTCCGTTATTAAAAAATCCACACCAGATACGTTGTGATATATTTTTAAACAATGCCGAAAGGGGTCTGCCGTATCTATATTGATTGAGATTCGGTGTAAACCAATCCTGGTCAATTCCCGTAAAAGCCCAAGCCTCTCAAACGCAAATAGTATTCCTTTTTTACTGTACTGTCCGAGAAATAGAGTGGTGGTCCGATGGGAATCCAAGTCCGCAAGCAGGTCAAATCCTTGGGAATCT
The DNA here is from genome assembly GCA_022562455.1 of Fidelibacterota bacterium. Classification (GTDB taxonomy): domain Bacteria; phylum Fidelibacterota; class Marinisomatia; order Marinisomatales; family SCKK01; genus SCKK01. Next base: position 499 of record JADFPG010000083.1, read on the forward strand.
TCCGAATCATCTGGTTGTATCATCTCTAATGATGAAATATGACGGATGATGTTTCGGTATCTTCTTCTTTTCACCTGAAAATACTTTCAGAAAGACCCTCAAAGAGTCCTTTCCGCAGGATCATTCGGACGGGTAATCAATCCTACTCAAACTTACATCCGGTTAGCCTGCCTTGTCGGCAGACAGGCATGTCTGTGCCCAGCATCCCGCCACAGCGGGAGGGCTGGAACGATAGAGTCGGGCAGGCTAATGCTTCCTGCCTGCGCTGGCGCTTTGGCAGACAGGCGACAGACAGTGCGGGTACTTCACATTATCATCTCTGCGTTTTATGGTATATAACCGAAAAAATCGAGTCACAACTCACAACTCACCAGTTACTATTCGCTGCTCACCAGTTACTATTCACCGCTCACCAGTTACTACTAACCTTTTAACCATTTATTCAATTGAGCATAAATCATATCCAAAGGATCCTGCGGATAATATTTAGAACAGCGCCTTATCCTTTTTTTTCTTCTCAGATTCATCTAATTCCCTGAACCCAATCCTGTCGAAAGGATTCACCACGCTGGACACCATATTGTTCAGATGAGCGCTAATTCGTTTCAGATAGCGGACATAAAGCGCCAACGCAGCGTAGTCACCTGGTGGAATTCCCTCAACCTTGCCTTGAACAAGTTCATCGTCTATATGATCACAAATCCCACCAATCTCTGCCTTGAAGGTTTTCATCATTCCTCTTGCCTTATCCACGTCTTGGTTTTTCAGGATGTCTATAGTCTCATCAAATCGCAATTTAATCTCTTGTTCAATCTCCGTAATTGTCTTTTCATATGGGGGTATGTAGAGACGATCAGGATGTACCGCTGCTAAATCCAGGATATTCTTTGAATAGTCGCCAATCCGCTCAATATCGATAACGATGCTGACAAGAACCATTCCACTGGGAAGTGCACCTGCGCCCTGAAGTATACAGTGAGTCATAACTTTTCGCCGAACCTCTTGTTCGTACTCATTGACTATCCAGTCTTTTTTCTTGATTTCAAGATTTACTTTGACATCATCACTTTCCCTGAGTATTCGAACAGCTTCCAGGAACATTTCGCGACTGATCTCCAGCATTTCGTAGGACCGATCCCACGCTTGCTCAAGAAGATTGTCAGATTTCCACAACCTTATGATTTCTTTCCACATATTTACCTCGCTATGAAAATGTAAGTTAATAAGATGATATAAGAAACGATTATCACAAACAAATTCATATTTACTTATGACCTAAATTGAACGGGTTGCGTAGGATAAGTTGGTAACTTGTCCTCGTGACGACCTGCCCGATCTGTTCAGGCGGGGACGTAATATCTTTAGTTATGAGAACAACCCAATGAGTATACGCATGTTCTTTAATAATTATCATAAAATCGCTCAATTTAGGTATGAGTTATTGTTTTATTCACAGAGATTAATTTGTATCCCATAAATTCTTTCCGGCTATGTAAAAAATATTAGAACAATAGGGATGAAATGTAATAGTATATAAATGGTAATAAATGCCACTAAATTCTTTGTCGATTTACTCGCTTTTTCACCCACATATTCTGCTAACCTGATTGGGATAAACTTAAGTGGATAGAATATCATGATTCCAAAGATGTTGAAACAAAGGTGTGAAAAAGCAACCGTAACGGCAACATGGCTTTGAGTAGCCATAGCTGCCAGGATGGCTGTAATTGTGGTTCCAATATTAGCACCGAGTGTGTAGGGAAAGATTTGTCGGATGGAGACAAGACCCGCTCCGGCGAGAGGAATAATCAGGGAAGTCGTAACGGAACTGCTCTGCACGATAGCAGTCATTAAAATTCCAAGTGCAAACCCCAACAGGTCATTTCTAAAGAGATAACGATCGATTATCACCTCAATCTTAGTCAACACAAGAGATCGTATTGTCTTAACTAAAAAAGTCAGGGCTACGAACATGAGAATGAGCGAAAAGACCATTAGGACAATATTTCCATGTGGAATAAAACCGAATATCCTGTCGAAAAACTTTATTGGTGGATCCAATATGAATTTAAGGGGGTTGAACATTTTCAATCCCCCTACGCCTGCAAATCCTTTTTCCAGGATTAAAGCTGATTTTGCTATAATGTGAAATTTCATTTCAATAGGAAATAGGACGATAACAACACAGATGTTGAAAAAGTCGTGAACAATGCTTGCAGAGAATGCTCTCCTGAATTCTATTCGATTGGCAATATGACCGAGTGAAACCAGGGTATTAGTGATGGTCGTTCCGATATTCGCTCCCATGATTATTGGAATGGCATTGCCCAAGGTCAATACATTTCCCGCAACCAATCCAACCACAATTGATGTTGTGGTGGACGAACTCTGAATCAAGCTTGTAGATACAATTCCAATGATTAATCCAGCAAAAGGGTTTGAAGTCATCTGGATCATAGCTTCTGCAAATTCTTTCCCAAAAAGTTTGAAAGAATGTCCCAGCAAATTGATACTGAGCAAGAAAAGGTAAGTCGCAGCAATGATTATAATTACTTGTAGTAGCTTTGATTTGGTTTTAGAACTCACTTTGGTCTCTCTTATTTTACAATCTGCGTTTTATTCCAACATGGAGTAACACATTTAAAAGAATTGGATTTGAGAAAGACAATCTGTATACAGAGCTCTTTTTGGGAAAGCTTAAACAATTTCTCCATTAGTTTGATGCAGTTATGGAAAAAGTTACTTAGCCCTGAATTCATAAAATTCCCCACGTTTGATGATAGGAACTGTTCATTTGTTGGAATAAAACTGGGGAATATGTTAATAGTAAACAGTCATGAGTCAAAAGAAATTAGAAGTGTTTTATCAACAATTAAAAATAAAAATTAGCGATAGATTCTGTGTTATTTTGAAAAGTTCAAGAATACTTAATAAATTTCCTTGCTAAAAGAACAGAGCTCTTTCTATATTCTCCACCGAAATGAAACTATATCACCGACATCATCATCCGTGCAACATTCACCCCAACAGGAGGTCTGTCGGTATTAAATAGCTTTTAGAAACTTTAAGAAATAAAAAATAAAACCCTCAGGATCACCTGGGGGTTTTTGTTATGAAAGGAATTTCATGGAGAACAGACTAAAATTAGGATTACCGAAAGGTTCATTGCAGAAAGCCACCTTTCACCTGCTTAAGCGGGCTGGTTGGCGTTTTACCATCTCCAGCAGGGCCTATAAACCCTATTGTGATGATCCGGAAATTGAGGCTTTGCTGATTCGTGCTCAGGAAATGTCACTATACGTAGAGCAGGGTATTTTTGATGCAGGATTGACAGGGTTGGATTGGATTGTGGAAAACAACTCCGATGTTGTGGAAGTGTGTGAGTTGGTCTATGCCAAATCCTATATGCGGCCAGTCCGCTGGGTATTAGCGGTTCCTGAGAACTCAGACATTCGAAATGTTCAGGATTTACAGGGGAAACGGATCAGTACCGAAGTAGTAAACATCACCAGGGCTTATTTAAAGAAAAACGGGGTTGAGGCAGAAGTGGAGTTCTCCTGGGGTGCAACTGAAGTGAAACCCGGTTTGCTGTCGGATGCTATAGTTGAAGTGACGGAAACAGGTACCTCTTTACGTGCAAACAATCTTCGTATTGTGGATACGGTTCTGGAATCGTCTACCCGCCTTATTGCCAATAAGAAAGCGTATAAGGATCCTTGGAAACGGGTGAAAATCGATAACATCGCGTGTCTATTACAGAGCAGTATATATGCCGCTACACGGGTGGGTTTAAAAATGAATGTTTCGGATGAAGTGTTATCGAAGGTTTTAGCTATCCTGCCGTCGATGAAAACCCCGACCATCAGCCAACTTTACAACGGGTCCGGTGTAGCTCTGGAAGTAGTTGTGGAAGAAAAGATCGTTCGGGATATTATTCCCGCATTGATTGAAGCTGGCGCTACCGACATTATTGAATATTCGCTGAACAAGGTAATTCCATAATGCTGGCGTTGATACGAGATCGGAATTCATTGAAACAGCGCTGGCAACGGAACCAGAAATACCTGGAAACTAATATTCCAATCGTGCAAAAAGTCCTGAATAGAATCAGAGAGGAAGGTGACAGCGCAGTCCGAGTATTCACTGAGCAGTTTGACCATGTAAAGATTACTGGTTTCCGTGTGCCGGTTGACCGGTTAAAGCAAGCCGAAGAAGGTTTATCCACCTCATTAAAATCTTTCATCCTTGAGGCAGGTGAAAATATTCGCAGGTTTCACGAATTGCAACAGCCCGCAGGATATGCTTTAGAACAACCGGATGGCACACAGGTGGAATTCCGTTGGAGACCGATAGAACGAATTGGCGTATATATCCCAGGAGGACGATTTCCGTTATTTTCCACGGTACTGATGAATGTGATCCCAGCACAAGTGGCGGGTGTGAGTGAAATTGCTATTTGTACCCCTCCGGGAAAAGATGGCTGGCCGTCTGACGTGATTCAGGCGGCCTGCTTTTTACTGGGGGTCACGGAAGTCTATCGAGTTGGGGGTGTACAGGCGATTGGGGCTTTGGCATACGGAACTGATAGTATTCCTGCTGTTGATAAAATTACCGGTCCGGGGAATGTTTACGTGGCAGCGGCAAAACAAGCGGTTTCTGCTGTTGTCGGTATTGATATGATTTCCGGTCCCACTGAATTGATTATTATTGCAGACGATGAAGCTGATCCATCGAAAATTGCTGTAGAATTGATATCCCAGGCGGAGCACGATCCCCAGGCGCTCCCCGTCTTGTTAACTGATAGTGAAACAGTAGCCAGGGATGTAAATGAACTTCTTCCTACTTTTTTGAAAGACTTACCCACAAGACATACAGCAGAACAGTCGCTTAAAGAACAAGGGTTTATCTATTTGGCAGATACGATAGAGGAATGTGTTCAAATAGCAAACGACCTGACCCCGGAACATCTTTCTTTAATGGTCAGAGAGCCCGAATTATGGATCGATAACTTAAAAGCCGGTGCAATCTTTATTGGTCCAGATTCGCCAGTTGCGTGGGGGGATTACTGGGCGGGGACCAATCACACACTCCCCACTTCGGGACAGGCACGCACCCGGGGTCCCTTGTCGGTTCTGGATTTTATGGTGCCTTATTCCGTGATCAGAATCAGTAAACAATCTTTGCGGAATAGTAGTAAAAAGGTAATTAGCCTGGCTGAAGCGGAAGGGTTATTCGGTCATGCCCAGTCCATTGCTCTGCGGAGGGGAAATGCCTGAGAAACAGATAAAAAGTTGGATTAAACCTGAGGTACTATCGCAACCGGCATATCATGTGGAATCTCCCCGGCATCGAATCAAGTTGAATCAGAATGAGTGTCCCTGGGATTGGCCAGAGGAATTAAAACGCAAGATTGTGGAGCGTTTATCAAGTGTGTCATGGAACCGTTACCCAGGTCTGGTTCCCGAGAAACTGAAAGATAAATTGAGCGAAATCGTCAGGGTAGCTCCAAATCAAATTGTTGTGGGAAAGGGTTCTAATGAAGTTCTTCAAGCTTTGGCTACCGTCATTTTACGCCCTGGAGATACGGTGTGCACCCTGGCGCCCACTTTCGCTGTTTACCGGTTGTTATCCGAACAACGATCGGCGAAAATGGTTGAAAGTTTCCTGGATAAGAGATTTCGCGTTGATGCGAAAGACCTGTTGGAAAAAAGTCACCAAGCACGGATGACCATTCTTTGTAATCCCAATTCGCCCACTGGAACACTGATACCCTTGGGACTTATTGAAGAGGTGGCAGGGGAATCGACGGGAGTAGTCATTTTGGATGAAGCCTATGTTGATTTTTCCGGCGTATCTGCTTTGCCTCTGCTTGAATCCTACCCAAACCTGATCATCACCCGTACCTTTTCCAAAGCGTTTGCCCTCGCCGGTTTTCGAATAGGGTATGCCGTCATGGCTGAAACCTTGGCGCATGAAGTTCAAAAAGGATTGTTGCCTTTCAATATAGATCTTCCCTCCTTGATTGCAACGGAAATAATCCTGGAAAACCGTGCTCTGGTGCAAGCTCGCGTTAAACAGATCATCCGTGGACGGGAGCAATTGATCTCACGTTTGAATACACTTGATGGCGTGACAGCCTGGTCATCTCATGCGAATTTCTTTCTACTGGAAACTCCACAGGGACCAAAGAAAACATTCGAATTTCTTCTTTCCCGTGGCATACTGGTTCGGGATGTTTCGGGATATCTCCGTTGTGAAAATATGCTCCGTGTTACTGTGGGTTCTCCGGAGGAAAATAAAATTCTATACCAGGCAATCAAGGATCTGACATGAGGTATGATGCATTTATCTTCGATATGGATGGCGTTTTGTTAGATACAAGTAAATCTTTTATTACAGCAGCAGTTGAAGCCGTGGCTTACGTTACAGGTACAAAGAGATTCACGGCTGCGGAGGGTGTCCGTTTGAAAACCATACCCGGATTTAATAATGATTGGCATGTGGCTATTGCGGGAGCTTGCTGGATTGACTATTTCCCTGATTTAGCTTTTCAGACTTATGTGGAGCGATTAGACCGGTTAGGAGGAGGGCTGAAAGCCTTGCAACAATTGGTACCATATTTAACACCAGAATACAAGCGAAGATTGACAAGGTTAACGATGGAGGCGTATGGTGGAACCACTGCCTGCCAAAAGCTGTATGGGTTCGATCCTGAGAATATTATGGTGCGGGGGTACTGGCAAAGTGAAACACCTTTGGTAGCGCCTGAACAAATTAAACCAATTTCAAAAAAAGCAGGCATTGTTACCGGTCGGGCAGAGGCAGAGTTGCAGATGGGGTTTGAACGATTAGGGTGGTCGCTCCCGGAAAAGGTGGTAGCCTGGTCCGACGATCCCGATCTGGATAAGCCAAATCCGAGTAAATTGATTAGGATTATCAACAACCTCGGCGCTGATAAACCGGTGTATATCGGGGATACACGGGATGATCTGGAATTAGTAAAGAATTATCGACAAGATACAGGCAGGACAATGGATTTTTGTTTTATTGGTTCACGAGATGGGATACAGGACTTCGATTTGAACTACAGAAATGTGACAGAATTTTTACAAACAATAGGGAGAGGACATGGTTGAGTTAAAACGTAAGACCGGAGAAACAGATATTCGTCTGATTCTAGAACTATCAGGGAAACGTCAGATTCAGGTGGAAACCGGGATTGGGTTTTTCGATCACATGCTCACATCCTTAGCCTTTTGGGCTGGTTGGGACTTGACCCTGATTTGTAAAGGCGATCTGGATGTGGACACCCATCACACCGTAGAGGATGCGGCAATTATTTTAGGAAAGGCGTTTAAAGAAGCAAATGAGGGAAATGTGGAAATTGAGCGGATTGCCTATGCCTTTGTTCCCATGGATGAAGCATTGTCCAGAATTGTGGTAGACCTTTGTAACCGGCCATACTGTACTTTTGATGCTGAATTCAACGTGGAACGCATAGGCGATTATGAAACCTACATGACCGAGCACTTTTTTCGTTCTTTTGCCACTGAAGCACGGATTACGCTGCACGTTCACTCATTAATTGGAACCAATGAGCACCACATTATCGAAAGTTTATTCAAAGGTTTGGGATTGGCTCTGCGGAAAGCGCTGGTTCCCCGGAAAGGAGGTATTGCCTCCACCAAAGGAAGCCTATGATCGGTATAATAAACTACGGCGTGGGAAACATAGGCAGTTTACAAAACGCCCTGACTTTTTTGGGATTACGAAGCACTCTATCCAAAAATCCGGATGAATTGTCCCGATGCAAAGCTTTGATTCTACCCGGTGTGGGCGCATTCCCTCCCGCTATGGAGAAATTAGATACTTCTGGTTTAGTTCCGTTTTTAAGAGATTGGGCGAAGAAAAAACGTCCTTTATTAGGGATTTGTTTGGGAATGCAATTATTGATGACCGCCAGCGAAGAAAATGGATTCACACCAGGGCTTGGTCTGATTTCCGGTCGAGTCGTAAAATTGAAAAATTCCCCCCGTTCGATCCACATCGGCTGGAATACGGTAAGCCCGAGGTATTCCAATGATCTGATACCCGGCGAAGGGTATGCCTACTTTGTTCATTCCTATGCTTGTCAGCAAGAAACTCCAGAAGTAGTCGCCGAGACAACCTATGGAGTCTCTTTTGCATCCGTGGTTCGATCTGGTAACGTGATTGGAGTTCAGTTTCACCCGGAAAAATCCCAGCAATTTGGATTGGCTTTTTTAAAGAGGTTTGCTGATGGGGTCTTTTAAAGTTATTCCTGCCATGGATCTAATGGATGGTCGGTGCGTAAGGCTCGTCCAGGGGGATTATGAACGGAAGACCGTTTATGAAAATGATCCGGTCGAATTGGCTAAAACATTCTTAGACGCTGGGTTGGATTGGCTTCATGTGGTAGACCTGGATGGTGCCCGATCGGGTAAACCGGAGAATCTCTCTACTGTTGAAGCTATTGCCAACACTGGGATTCATGTGGAATTGGGGGGAGGTTTACGGAGAAAGGAACACTTCTTGCTGGCAATCAATAGCGGTGTGGATGTTCTGATTCTCGGATCACTGTTGGTAGGCGCTGGAAGGAAGGAGCTTAAGGAATGGTCGGCAGACTTCCCTGGGGTATTGGCTGCTGGAATAGACGCACGGAATGGGTTTGTGTCTGTTCACGGATGGAAAGCCACGACAAACATCCTTGCTGTGGACCTGATTAAAACAGTAGAGAAATCCGGGTTTAATCGAGTGATTTACACAGACATTAATCGGGATGGGACTTTATCCGGGCCTAATTTGGAGGAGTTAAAGAAAATTGCGGAGCATACCTCTCTACCGGTAATTGCTTCTGGTGGGATTAGCGGGGTCGAGGATATTTGGGCGGTGAAAGAATACGCATCGCATGGTGTGAGTGGTGTGATTGTGGGAAAAGCTTTTTACGATGGTAAGATCACGTTGGAAGAGTTAAGCCAATGTTGACCAAACGGATTATTCCCTGTCTGGATGTGATGGATGGTCAAGTGGTGAAGGGGGTAAACTTCATCAATCTGGTGCGGGAAGGAGACCCAGTGGAATTAGCGGCTCGATATTCGGATGCCGGCGCTGATGAATTGGTTTTTCTTGATATCACCGCAAGTATTGAGTCCAGACCCCATGTGATTGATCTTGTGAAAAAGGTCGCCGAGCAAGTATTTATTCCCTTTACAATCGGAGGAGGCATAAAAAGTGTCATGGATATTGACCGTATCCTGCATGCCGGCGCTGACAAGGTGTCGATCAACACCGCTGCTTTAGCCCAACCCCAATTGATAGTAGAAGGAGCCAAACAATTTGGGTCTCAGTGTATTGTCGTGGCAATGGATGTTAAAAAGGATGGTGACACCTGGCGAGTATACTCCCATGGCGGAAGAAAGAAGACACATCGGGAGGCTGTTCGGTGGGCAACGGAAGCCATGAACTTGGGTGCGGGGGAAATTTTGCTTACCAGTATGGATGCGGATGGTACGCAAGAGGGTGTCGATTTGGAAATTACTCGCAGGATTAGTACTGTGGTAAATATACCGGTGATCGCTTCTGGTGGAATCGGGAAGTTGATCCATTTTGAAGAAGCATTTTTATATGGTAAATCGGATGCGGTGTTGGCAGCCTCTGTATTCCACCGAAATATGTTTACCATATCACAAGTGAAAATGTATTTGCACCAACAGGGTATTCCAATGAGGTTAACAGGTGAGTTGTGAGTGGTAACTGGTGATTGGTGCCTTGATCCTAGCGCCATTACATTCCAACTATGGTAGAGTTAATCGCAGATTTGTGTGGAAAAACGTGAACTGCCTCTCCTATCTCCCGATCCAGAGGATCTCCTTTGGAGAAACTTCGGGATGAGCACCTGACCTCCCGCCGTGGCGAGAAGGCGGGGAGACAGGCTGACCATACATTAGTTTGGGCATCGTTGAACAGAGATACATCACAGCTAACCAGTTACCAGTCACCAATAACCAATATCAAACCTCAGCTTAAACAAAGTAGCAAGAAACAGTCGATTATTCATACAGTTAATAGAATATAGCCATAGGAGAAGAATATGAATCTTGATGACGCAAAAACCTATGTGGAAGAGTTGAATTTGAAATTAGATCAGAGCGGGTTATTACCGGCTATCATTCAGGATGAAGAAAATGGGCAGATCCTTATGTTAGCGTACATGAGTCCGGAAAGCCTGGCAATAACTTTGACTGAGGGTCAGACCTGTTTCAGGTCCCGAAGCCGCCAAGTGATTTGGCATAAAGGGGAGACCAGCGGACACAGACAGATTGTTAAAGCTATTTCATTGGATTGTGACCGAGATACTATGCTCATTCAGGTGGAACAGGTAGGCGCTGCATGTCATAATGAAACCCGAACCTGTTTTATAAAGTCATTGGAATTTGGTGTGAAAATTTTGAAATCTGAGGAAGGGAATTGATATGAGTCAAAAAAAAGTAGTATTAGCTTATAGCGGTGGATGTGACACCTCTGTTATTTTAAAATGGTTAGTCAAAAAGGATTTTAAAGTGATCTGTTTTGTAGGCAACGTGGGACAGAAAGATGATTTTGTAGCCGTTTAAAAGAAAGCCTATGACACAGGAGCCTCAAAAGTGTATGTGGAGGATCTCCGCCGGGAATTTGTTATCGATTACATCTTTCCAGCCATGCGTGGAAATGCCATTTATGAAGGACGGTATTTATTGGGAACCTCCCTCGCCCGACCGCTATTGTCCAAGGCACAAATAAAAATTGCAGCCAAAGAAGGTGCGGAATACGTCTCCCATGGGGCTACGGGAAAAGGAAATGATCAGGTTCGGTTTGAGTTGACCTATTATGCACTAAATCCGATTATCAAGGTAATTTCACCCTGGAAAGAGCCGTAATTTCTGACCAAATTTAAAGGGCGCGGCGATCGGCTTCAGCAATCACTTCTAAGGATTTCTTGAGAGATGGGGATACACGAAGAGCGATAAATTCATCTTTGGTTTCCATGGTTGTATTGTATAACGTTGTTAAACATTTCGCAAGTAAATTTTAGGTCTGTGAAGGACTGCTTGCTTTCCTTTCACCCTACGCTCGGGAAATCCCAGGGTTATATTCCATGATGGCTGCACACTCCTCGAAGTACAGTTCGTCAGGGGACGGAGGAA
>JADFPG010000084.1 GCA_022562455.1 Fidelibacterota bacterium
TATAATTTTTCTCCAGCGACAGTTTCTTTTGATACTTTTCTTACGCTAAGAAAAGTACAGAAAATAACGACAATAAGAAATTCGTCTTTTTTATTACGATACTTAATGACTTTATTTATGAACATCTTCTGAAATATAAAACACTTACTATATGCGAAACATGAGAAATGATAAATGCTATTCGAATCATTCAAACAGCCCATGCTTTTTCAATGAGTTTGGAGACTTACTTCTTTGTCAACGTCCAAACCCCATCCCAGTTATCCCCGGGTGGGTTAGCTTTCCAGTGCTCACAGCGGGGAATGTAGACGCGGCTGGGATTGGTTTTCCGACCTGGAAACATATCCTCCACCTCATCGGCTGCTTTAAAAGCTTCGATGGCTTTATCCCATTTCTGGGCATTATATAGGTCTTGGGCTTCATGAAAAGCCTTCAAGTATTTCTCCTGTTCGGATGTCAGGGTTCCTGCTTCACAAATGAGTTCAAATACGCGGGCTGGCTCTGTTTTTCCCATTACACGAACATAATCCAAATTGCGCCACACAAATTTCTCCTTACACGCTTTATAAGTTCCTTCTGCCACTTGAATATAAACTCCATACTGCTTTGCCGATGCTTCCAACCGGGCTGCAAGGTTTACAGTGTCTCCCATCATCGTGTAACTCATCCTCGTTGTTGAACCCATGTTACCCGTAACCAGGGGTCCTGAATTAATACCTATGCGATTTTGCATATGGTGGACAATCACCGGCCAACGATCTCCCTCGGATGCCCATTTCTCGCGAAGCTCTGTAAGACCCTGTTGCATCTTTACTGCAGTAAGACATGCATAATATTCATGTTGCTCAACAGGAGCAGGTGCGCCATAAAAAGCTACGATGGCATCTCCTATATACTTGTCCAACGTTCCCTTGTGATCAATAAGAATGTTGGTCATCTCTGTTAAATATTCGTTCAAAAGCTCCACCAAATCCGAAGCGGTAAGTTTCTCGGAAAATGCTGAAAAACTTTGAATGTCCGTGAAATACGCGGTAAGATATCCTTCGTCTCCGCCAAGCTTGGGCTCCTCCTTATTTTTATACATCTGATCGATGAGCTCCGGAGAGATATAGGCGCCAAACGTATTTTTAAGAAAACGCTTATCTTTCTCAGCAATAAAAAAATTGTACAGAAAAATTCCTAAATATGTCAATCCTATAGTGATTGCGGGTCTTACAATTTCCCACATGATCAACTGTCCGAGAAACTGGCTGTATGAAAAAATAATCCAGCCTACTATACCAATTAATGGAAAAGGTACTGACCATAGTGGCTTAGGAGGTATACCAACTATAATTCCAAGAAGTACACTGATTAATAGAATCGCCATAAGATTTGTCTGACTGTCCGTCACCTTGACAAATTCATTTTTCAATATACTGTGAATGATGCTTGCGTGTATTTCCGAACCTACAAAAGTCTCTTGAACCGGGGTGTTCCGCAAATCGAATAATGCCGGAAGTGAGGATCCTACGATTGCAACCTTCCCTTCCCAGTATTCCGGGGGAAGCATTTCCGGATCGAAACAGTAGCTATACGGTAAATAATAAAACGTCTTGGCATATCCATAATAATTCACATACATCCGACCTTCATCATCAATTGGAATCTCCCTAACAATCTCACCCGCCCGATTTCGAAGCCGAAGTAGATGCTCATCAAAGTCATATTCAAAGCCATCCTGGGGAATGTCAAGAATATCCCGCACCGCCGCCATAGATAGAGAGGGATATGCATGTTGGGGACCTTCAAAATAGATAGCAGTGGGAGCTCTTCTACTTATCCCGTCCTCGTCTTGAGGGAAATTAATACTTCCAGCTCCTTTGGCGACGTCTAATAGCGCCAGGTGGGTATTTCCCAATCTCTCTGCATTGGGCAATTGGATTGCCTGATCATTTGGCAGGTGAAGAATATGTCTTACCGGATTGTATCCTTCCGGCTCGGATGCCATCACATATGCAAAGTTTAATGAATCAGATTGCTCGAACACCAGTCCGTGATATACCCTGTCACTCTGGGCAGTAGAACTGATAAACCGTTCAGGATCATGAGATATTAAATACTGTTCCGTTGCCTCATAGAGGTCTTCATTTTCAGGTGGGATGTTATCAAGTAAGGCACTTACCAATTCGAAATTATAAGAATCCTCAGGATCGAAGATGACATCGAAAAGTAACGCTTTGGGGTTCCCGGAAGTAACGACGTCAATTAATTGACCGTGGTATGCGTGAGGCCAATCCCGGAAGCTTCCTAAAGCGTCAATGGAGATTTGATCAATATCAATGATCACCACATCCTCAATAGATGCTTCCTCAACGCCGGCTACCTTTGCCTTCATACGAGAATCATAGGAACGATACTCATAACCATCTAACATTGTTTTTAAAAAAGGGATCGTTTGAGTACTCCAGCTCACCAAGAGCCCCACAACCAGACCGATGCCGGCGCCGATTCCTATTCGTTTTAGAAGGTCAGACATCTTTAATTAGAGTGGTTAAGTGTTTCTCGTAAAGATTATTTTGGAGAATGTGTTTAGGTGTTATCGTGTAAGGGTGTTTCAGTCAGTATCATTAGAAAACTTGAATACTCGAATACTCAAACACTGAAACACACCTATTCCTCCCCATCCCGTTCTTTATTCCACTTCACCCAATCAAGGTCGCTGTCAGTGTCTTTGTCGAATTCAAACATGTAGTATTTCCCGTCTTTCCGAATATTGATTTGCATCCCCTCTACAAGGGTGATCCATTCTTCAAGGGTGACCTCGTATGGACCTGCAACCTGTTCGGGGGCTTCCACTTCTTGAACAGGTCCAAGCTTGAATTTCGGAGGTCCTCCTCCCTTTTTCTCAATCTGTTCCTTCCGCATCTCCTGTACATTTTCCACCCAATTCACATCAACTTTCCCATCGTAGACCAACACGGAACTTTCCTCTTCGCCCGCTTCAACCCGGTATTTGGTTCCACGAATAGCAGCGACAGCCGTTGGGGTACGGATAGCCACATTCTTCTTTTCACCAAACGCTGCTTTAGCGCTTACCCAGATTTTCCCTTTGCTGAGGTTTGCATTAAAATCCTTCTTCATCGGTTTTACACTGGCTTCTGTAAGTTCCAGTTCTGAGTTTTCACCCATCCGCATTTTCCCTCCACCAGTCAGGGTTATTTCAGCCCTGGAGCGGGCTTTTGTCCTGATTCTATCCTGAACGTATACCGGTTGCTTTACCTTGGCTCGCACCCACTCCGATGATTCAGGTGACCGGACTTCAACAATACCCAGTGGTAGCGTGATTTTCCCGAATTCCTGAGCGGGCGGTGAAAATGCTAACAAACTCAATATTAAAACTGCAAAAACCATAAATAAATTATTTTTCAAAGGCATTGACAATTCCCTCCTCGTATTGAACTTAGTGCCAAGACAGCATTCCGAAGTTTCGGAATTTGTGCTGCTCCCGCCCCACTTTGTAAATAACAGGCGGGGTAGATCGAACTACTTTAGCAGAACCAACTTCCTCGCCTGGTGAAATTTAGTCACTCCATCTTTCCGCACAGTTAAATAATAAAGATAAACTCCCGTTGCAACGCCTCGACCGGCATCATTCTTCCCATCCCATAAGATTGCGTGCGACCCGGCAGTAAACTCCTGCTCCGAAATAACAGCCGCAACCTTTTGACCTAAAATACTGTAAATAGTGAGACTGACCTTTCCGTCTTCCGGCAACCCAAACCGGATGGTCGTAATAGCATTGAATGGGTTTGGAACGTTCTGTAACAAAGTGTAGTCTGTTGGTACAAAATTATAATCTTTCATGACCTCTTTGGTAAATGAATCAGGTCCTACTACCAGACTGAAATTTCTTTCGATTTCCGAACCCGTAGAAACAAATCGGTATTGATTCATTTCCTGTGCCTTGTGAACAATCTTCAAATCCATATCAAGGACAAACAAATCCCAATCCGGAGGAAGTTCTTTAATCTTTTCAACGTCAAGGTTTACATACCCTTCCTGATTAGTCTTGACCACAAACTGCCAGAGATAGCCTTCCATTCCTTCCGGTTGAATATCCTGAGCATATAACCCACCACGAGATTCCCAATTGCGATTGTCGAATGCAAGTGTGATGTAGTCTCCGATAACAGGCGGTTCGTGGCGGTCAAACTCATCCCATGTCTCTGATGCAGATAAGATGACACCAAAAACATTCTCGGAATCGTTAACATTGCCGGTAGAGGCTTTTACCCTACCGCCCCAATTCAATGGATGAGGCACTCCTTCTACCATCAGCTTCGCCAGTCCCGGACCCCTTGGATTCACCTTGATAGATGTCGCCTCATGGGCATATAGCCAGTAGCCCTTGCCCGGATCCATCATGTTCGTGGTGCTGTAACCGCTTCCGTCATACTCATAGAAGGTTGGTTCAATGGAGCCAGGTGTGTATATCAAATCATTAATACCATTTCCAAAATTGTAGGGCGTGCCGATCTGATTCCAACCCTGATCGAGATTTATCGTGTAGGATGGAATCAGCCGGGTGGATGTGCCTGAACCACCCATCAGAGTTGTTGCATCAAGAGTAATAATCCAGAACGCCTTGCCGGGATCAAGCTTGTCCATGGAAGGATACTCCTGATAGCCATTGTTCTTCCATCGGAATAGTCGAATCTGCGTATTATCATATTCCTCAAAAAGGATAGGCTGTGCATTTTTATTGTTTAGGTCTCCCGGAACGGATATCATGACATAACGTTCAGGACTCGTCCCAAGAAGGCTAATACTATTAAAACCTACCCTTACTTCAGAAGTGTCAGAAAAAGTCACCCGATTCAGACTGTCCATCACTTCGATGAATCCAATAAGTCCGCTCCTCGTCACGTCACCGGATGGGATGGTCGCCTCATAGTTATCACCGCTTGTGTTGACAAACTGGGAAGTTTTTGAGGTCTGGTCACCTCCAATGACGTATTTCAGTTCCGCTCTTTCCAGACCCGCTTCCGCTACAATCCGAACCTGAATTAGAATAGAATTATTTTCTATTGCAGTGATTCCTCCCAGATTCCCCGTGATTTCCGGAGGTGCGGCTGCAATCCATGGATCCAGATGTACCTCAATCAACCAGTCACCTATCCAGTTATTATAATCCGGATCAGAATATCCATCCACATAAATCTCTGCAGCCTCCTCAAATCCCGTAGGTGTGATTGTGACAGTAATATTGTCTTCATCGGGAGAGGTCGAGCTACCCTCGCTCGGATCTATAGATGTAATCCAATCCAGCGTTCCACTCGAATCGTACTCTACATAATAAATCTCCCAATAGAGCACATCTTGCCCAACATTTCCCACCTGGAACTCAAGTGTGTCCACATTCTCAGTAAAGTTCAGTTGCGTGGTGCTAACACCAATTTGGGGAGAGGAAACCGACCACGCATCAAGATGCACCTCAATCAATCGATCACCTATCCAGTTATTATAATCCGAATCGGAAAATCCATCCACATAAATCTCTGCAGCCTCCTCAAATCCCGTGGGTGTGATTATGACAGTAATATTGTCTTCATCGGGAGAGGTCGAGCTACCCTCGCTCGGCTCTATAGATGTAATCCAATCCAGGGTTCCACTCGAATCGTACTCCACATAAATCTCCCAATAGAGCACATCCTGCCCAAGATTGCCCACTTGAAATTCAAGTGTGCCTTCATTCTCAACAAAGTTCAGTTGCGTGGTGCTAACACCAATTTGGGGACCAACACCAGGTGGAAACAGGTCAAAATCGATCCCATAGGCACTCCCACCCGATATCTGAAACATGCCGCTCGCCCCTCTCATTTCATCGGATTCAGGCCAATAGTCATCGTCTTTATCGAGAAATGCCCTCACCTCCCAGCCAGAAGCATCGTATATCCCGGGGTCGTCAAAAGCATAAAAGAAATTGGGAGGAAATGAAATCCCCGAATTCACAAGCTCGAAATCTGGAGTCCACTCACTGCTGTTGCCGGGCTCAAAGAGACCAATGATCAAGGTACCTGAAGCGCTCTCACCGGAATGAATGTTTCCTTCCACATGGCCGCCTGGTTGACTGCTCAAAACAAAATCCACTCCCATAAGCTCATTGCTGGCTGGAACATTGAGGTTACCCTTCTCGCCTTGCGGCTCATCTCCGTCCAGACTACCGTTCCCGTTGGCATCGAAAAAAGCACCAACGGTGTATGGTCCACCCTGCTGAATCCCAACATCAATAAACTCATAGGATACAGAAAATGGCGGATCTTCTCCCCACTTCAGACTGAGGTCGGGAGGATCAAAATCCGGATTCTTACCGGGAAACCAGAGCCCCATATATACCTGTGCTGGCGCCCATTCTTCATTCAAAGTTACATTACCTGCTATGCGACCTTCACCAACAGGACCCAGCGGTTCATCAGTATCCCAGGTTGGGTTTCCGGTAATTATGGCATGGTGTTCGTGTCCGCTATCATCTTTCAACTGATTTCCGCTGCCCTCATTACAATGATATAATAGAAATGTGCTCGCATTGGGGTTGTAATCCTGTGCCCAGGGATCAAAATTGTTGGGATAGTACAGGGCTATGTCACTGATTCGAATCACATCGGCTAAACCGTCAAATCCCTCCCCTATCTGCATGTCAGGTGGAGCAAAATTTAGAAGATTTCCGCCGCCCGTGGCAACAGATGCCTTCATCTCACCGTCCCAATAGATAGTCATGTTAACGCCATCGTAGTCAGCTGCCAGATGATGCCATCCGCCAGGATTCGGGGAATGTTGCCATTCTATATCTCCTATACCTTCCAAACCAAAATAGAATTCCCCCGTGTCTCCATCATATTCCAAATACGCCCAGCTATCCCTTCCTATTAATTCGTAATATTCACCTGGACCGTATGAACGATGCAACTTGATGAACATTTCCATCGTGATTTGCGGTCCTCCGTCCAAAACGTTAAAATTGGTTTCGGCATAGCCGCCGGTAGCGCCGAAATCAAAGGAGAAGCCACCACCAGCCCCAAAAGTCATAAAAATATCACCAGTATTGCCATAACCACCTGTCACCATGACAGAGGGTGACATACCTAATAATTCAAAAGGATCGGGCGTTCCATTGAAATTTTCATCGACAAACGCCATCACAAAGTAACCATCCCCATCTATAATAAAGGGTTCCTGAAAAATGAAATTAATATTGCTAACAGGAAAGACATAATTACCTAAGAAGCTTTCGGTTGATCTCTGAATCCAATAATTGGGGTCGGCGGTGGGTTCAAATAAGCCTACCCATAAATCTCCCGTGACGGACTCATTACTGGATACTGTCCCTTCAATAGTGCCACCCTGTCCACCTCCCTGTTGAGCCCCCTCATTAATCCAATCCATTATGAGCTGTATATCGACCGGAGCTAAAGCTGGGTTAGGTGGAAGAGGCATCTGTCCGCCATAGACACCGGTATTTTCTACTTTGTTGTAGAGCACAGAATTGCTGGCATTGAACGGCTCGACCCGGAGAGCCGGGGCATAATTCGTGGAAGTAACACTCACCAACATACCATAACTATTCCCAGCCGTCAAATCGAGACCGGTTTGGTGACCCGCCACATGACACCCTGACAAAGCACAATTGGCACTAAAGATAGGCTGAATTTGCGACTCGTAGTCTACTCCGCCAACACCAAGGGGCTGCAACGCAAAGTTAATTCCACTTACAGACCCTGCTGACAAATCTATTGCCCCTGTGGCAAGGTCGCTCCCCCAAAACCCCTCCGCTTCGGGCATGAATGGTTGCTGGGTGTTATCTTCATCAAAAGTAACCGCCACATAATATTGAGGTCCCGCTTGAAGGATGGGATCATCAATGACATAAGAAACAGGAGTGTTGAAATCCACCGGTGGTCCTATTGGAAACCCAATAACAGGGGACTCAGGCGGAAAAGGCCACTGGGTGGGATTCTCCCACACATCGATAAAGATCTCCCCATTGGGATAGTTCTGTTCGTACCCGGGGTAGGTGATCTCGCCGGAGATGGTGGGGGCAGGAGGGGACGCACCTTGAAGAAACAATACATACACCGCTCCCCGGTCGGTCCCGCCGTCATCATCATAATCGGCTCCCACGGCCAGGTCGGTGACCCCGTCTCCGTCCAGGTCACCCAAGGCGGCCACCGATATCCCAAAGCGATCGATATCATCCAGCGTGGCGGTAAAGTTGCCCGCTGTGTCGCTGATCTTTTGGAAGGACTTCACCGTCCCATCGGTCTGCATGAACAGCACGTACACCGCGCTCCGGCCTTGCCCACCGTCGTCATCCTCTTGGGCTCCTACGGCCAGATCGGAAACCCCATCATCGTCCAGGTCACCCAGAGCGGCCACCGAGGCGCCAAAGCGGTCACCAGTATCCAGCGTGGCGGTGAAGTTACCCGCCGTGTCGCTGATCTTCTGGAACGACTTCACCGTCCCATCGGTCTGCATGAACAGCACGTATACCGCTCCCCGGTCAGTCCCGCCGTCGTCATCAAGAAAGGCTCCCACGGCCAGATCGCCCACCCCGTCACCGTCCAGGTCCCCCAGAGCCGACACCGAAAGGCCAAAGTGGTCAGAATTATCCAGGCTGGCGGTGAAACTGCCTTCCGTGTCGCTGATCTTCTGGAAGCTTTTGACGGTGCCATCGGAGGGAGTCTGAGCTGCCAAGGGGTGGGCGAGGATGAGAGCCAAGAGAAGGAACACGGGTGTGAATTTGTTGTAAATCTTTTTCATCATTTTCCTTTGTTTTCTTAAGCAAACACCCTTTTCAAAGGATCCTTAGGACAAGGTGCTTGTGCTTGATATTTCAAAATTGTCTTTCTCTATTCATAAACATGGTATTTTTTTACTGTGACCGAAGTGCCACGCACTTTTCCAATATGGGATTTCCACAGGAGTCCTTCGTGACCTCCAGAGGAAATACGACGAACTTTTTGATTCACACGTTTTATTTTTCATATTCCCGAATGTGATTTTATTCAACATAATTGTTCCTCTAATTCAGATTAGCTTGGTTTATTTTAACTCTCATAATCAATCTCATTTTCGCTGTAATCAAATCTTTAAATAGTCTTTTGCTGCTTGTAAGATATTCTTTTGCCTGTTCATTCATTAGTAAAGCACTTTTTTCTGTCGCTTCCGGAACAGCCAGATAATCACTTTCACTTCTGGCAGAAAATGCGTTAATAAGATATCGGTGAAATTTTCTATTCATCAATCCGGATTTAGTAATGAACCGAAGTGCCACGTCCCGATGAATCGGGAAAAGTGCGTGGCACTTTTACTCTTTGAAGCCCTGTCATTTATCCGCAGGATCTTGTGGTCGACGGGGTTTACGTGGCAAATAAAATCTTATGACGCTGTTCACAGCGTTATTGTCGATCATAAAATCTTTTTTATATATTCGAATCATTTGCTACTCTGTAACTTCTCAATAACTAATTCAAGACTTGAACTCAATTCTTCCAAATCTTCATTAATAATAGTCCAAACCACATCGTAATTGACTCCGAAATAACCGTGAATGAGTTTGTCCCTCATACCAGCCATCGATTTCCAAGAAACATCAGGATTTTGTTGTTTTGTTTTTTCTGTTAGATTTTTTGTGGCTTCTCCTACAATCTCAAGATTTCTCACAACAGCATCTTGGGTTTTCCTATCACTTATGAACTGTTGATAGCTCATCCCTTTCGTATAAGTCTCTACTCTCTCGATAGCTTCCACAATATCCTGGAGAATTACAGTATCTTCTCTCTTAGACATATACAGTATTTTCTTTAATACTTTTTGCCACTTGTTTTATTCTGATACTGCGAAGTCCTTCAGACGTGATTACATCAACTTTTTTCCCCAATAAAGACTCGAGATAAGCCAACAAGTCAAAATATTTCAACCCAATTGGTTTGTCGAACTCTACAATCAAGTCAATATCACTATTGTCAACTTGTTTATTTTGTGCATATGAACCAAATAACCCTATTCTTTTTACATGGAACTCTTTCTTAAAATAAGGGAGTTTTTTCTCCAGAGTACTGATAATTATCTGTTGACTCAACAAATCACACCTCGCCAATTTTTTACGGATTCTCCGGTGGATCAGGGGGATCGAGAAGTGGTGACAATCCTTCATCAACTTGAGTAGACAAGTAATACGCTGCACCACCCCCGACACCTGCTAAAAGGACTGTCCAGAGAAGCCACTTTCGACCCTTCTTTTTCGGCTTTTCCTCTTTAACTGCCACTTCTTCCTTTTCCTCTTCCACTTTAATACCAGCCAAATCCCTGGATACCACCACCAACAGATCAATCAATCCCTCAATATCACCTCTATGCTCCCGCTTGGAGACCCTCTCAATCTGACCTGTTGTAACGTCGAACATCCGGACGTCCACTGTATAGAGAGCTCCAATTTTCCCGATACTTCCTGCAACCATTTTCTGCACACCTAAAAGTTTTCCCACTTCTACAGCACACTCAGCCGAAGTACATCCTGTCTGCTGAAAACCCTGTTCCTCCAGGATCATCTCCATCTGTCCCCGCTCTACCAAAGAAAAGACACCCAAAGCTACCATCTCTGAACGTAGACGATCCGTTAAAGTAGCCGCCTCTAGGGCAGAAACACCTCTACCTTCCATATCCAGAACGGCAATATTGATCTTTTCTTGAGCGTACATTTTTACGGGAAAAGTAAATACAAATAATGTCCAGGATAAGAAAACGCAGCAAAATTTCCTTAAAATATTCATGTGTAGCCCCCTGTTAAGATTCCATAGACCAAGTTTAATAGGTCTGTATCACAAATGCTGTGACGAGGATAACAATAGTGAAATTGATGGGGATTTGCAAGTGGATAATTAGAGAAAATAGCAGGCGGGAATAGGAGCAGCGGCAGTAGCAGTTGGAAGGGAGCATCTAATAAGTGTATTTCCGGGAAAAGGGATGAACGCAAGAGATTTATTGCACAGCAATTATTGCATTTTCAATTTTAAGATCCGGGACAATCACCTCATTTCCATTAGAGTCATAGAAATACAACTCTGATGAAGTAATATTCACCGTACTTGTTCCTGATGACTTCCCGACAAATGTCAGTACACCCAGACCACCGGAACCACTTACTTCCTCCTGACCTTGTGTCAATGTGACCGTCAAATGTATGATTGAAACCTCCTCCCTTGTGAAAGCAACTACATCAGTCCCAAAGAAATCACCAACTGAAAATCCTGTTGAATCGGAGAAGGAGACAATGGAGGAGTCATAGGCAATGCGCATACTAATGCCAAAAACAGGTGAATCTAAGTCCTCAATTTGTATTGTGAATTCTCCCTGTTGCCCGGTGTTGATGGAAAGGGTTTGAGGAGAAAAAGATAATGTGGGCTCCGGTTTAGATCTGCTCGGCTCCTTACCGCAACTTGTAAGAATCACTAAAGAAAAAAAGATAAACTTGAAGTATTTCATAGGCGCCTCCTACCTGTATTTTGCCTAATTAAAGATGACATCTTTACAATTGTAGATGTGGAGAGGTTGTCCATTGAGTTTCCCACGCTGGGTGAAAAAGATGTCATCTTTTACTCAATCATTTTCCTGTTTTCAGGAA
>JADFPG010000085.1 GCA_022562455.1 Fidelibacterota bacterium
CACCCATCAATTCGACTATAGTATCCTGCTTCCTGAAATACGATTTCAACGCCATCATATCCCGTTCTTCCTTTTTATCCCGGGGAGACATGGTCCAAATTTTGCCCTCATCCATGGCTGGTTCCAACCACCCCACTTCAGAGGCTCTGTGGCTCTCTTTGAATTTCTCCAGTAACTTTTGTGCCCGTTCAGTTGGCAGATGGGCAAGCGTCATGACGATTTCCTGCAACTCTTCCCCGGTGGTTTCTTCATCCATAAGTAAATATTCCCACCTTTCATAATCCTTATCACTGAAATTATCTGGGTCTTGAATATCTTTATGATTCATCATTCTTCTTTCTCTTTTAACGGTTATTACTTGACTTTTTCGGGAATCCGGAACCCGATCTTAATCTCTTTTTTAGGAGGTATCGGCTCCATCAATTCCTTAATCGCCGCAAACACTACCCGAAAGTTTTTATCATATTTCTTTTCCATCGCCTCTATTTTTCCCTTCAATTCTTTGTGAGTGGAAAGAATTTTCCTCATTTGGACGAAAGCTCTCATTATAGCAATATTTACCTGCACTGCCCCGGGACTCCGTAATACCGAGGATAGCATAGCGACACCCTGTTCGGTAAAAGCCATCGGTTTAGCACCACCGAGAGTACTCTTACTTGGTATCACATTTTGTGATACCAAGATTTCAATTTCATCTTCTGCCATTTCAAACATAAAATCTATTGGAAATCTATCCAGGTTTCTACGAACCTGTTGCTTCAACACTCTGGTTTCGATACCATACAATTCCGCTAAATCACGATCCAGAATTACCTTTTCATTTCTAATGAGCAATATTCTGCCCTGTATAGTTTCAACTGGGATTAAATTTTTCATACTTCAACCTTCACCACCGTCCCAAACCCCCTCGCTGTCTGTTTGCCGATACCTAAATAATCCGGGATGAGAAAATTGGTGGTGAATTTTCCATTGAAACAGATCATCCTGCTGTTTTTGAAATTCCGGATCGTAGATTTAAGATCTGTTTGAACATAATAATTATCAAAGTCAGGAATGAAATAACCAAATGCTTTAGAAAGTGATTTCATGTTTCCCCTCAGGATATTTTCCAGAAAGAAACGCCTCTCGTTCCATTTTAACTTTTTGTATTTACGGTAATTTTCCTGGTTCAATCCCATCCATGGTAAAAGAAATCGGTAAGTAACCGGATTTTCAGTTTGGCCAAATTCCACCTGGTTCAGTTGTACCGATTTTTCATTGATTACATACCGTCGACCGTTAATATCCAGTTCACCGATATCGAGAAAAACGTTTTTCAGTATTTCAATGCCTTCACCAATCCCAACGATAGTCGGTTGGGAATCAATAACTTTGAACTGGATGAGTGGATAGGCATAACGCAGCCTTCCATTTTCAAGATGGTTATGAATTAATGTATAGTTTTTATATTCTGATGCCAGATACCCTCGAAATTTCGGAATGTCAAAAGTTTTCATCCGTAAATTCTGAAAATTCAATATCAGTCGATCAATATTGATTGTATTGATTGAAGATTCCATTTTATCGATCATCGAACACTAAAGATGTCTGAAAATAATCTCGTGATTCCCTGATATTCTCGCAGCCCATTCCTCTCCACTTTCCGGAACACTCCAAACGCTCTTTCCGGTGAGCTGATCATTTCTTCTCCATCACATTCAACTTCATCTGAAAAACTGCTAATTGAGTAAGTGGAGCTGCTCTGTGAGAATTTACGTACCCAAGTCATCATTATACTCATCCGACATAGAATGTATACCTCTATTCCCCATTTGTCAATATGGTGTAGACCGTATTTTGTGCCCTATGTATAGTACCAATACTGTTGCTCGGATGAACATATCCTTTATAACGTTAATTCATATATTTCCCCACCAAAACCACAGTAACTACATTTCTATCTCTTCTTGGATCCTTTCAAACAATACCTTTGCAACTCCAATCGCCTCCTCTGCATCCACTTTCACCGGCAACCCTTCCGGCAAACTCCCAGGTAGAGCATCCGGATACCGTGTAAGGATGTAAAACCGGTCTAATAATAGGATGTCATTTCTCAATTCGTTAAGAAGACTTTTGGGTATTACTGAGAGAAGATCTATCAGTTTGTGCGTCTGTGGATGAACCTCACCTTGAAACTCGATAAAGCCCTTTAACAGTTTCTCTACGCATTGCTGAGAATGAAAGCATGCTTGATTATAAATCTCCTCTCGAAGAGCAATTTCTGCCATAATCAAATCCTCATTAGCGAAATCAATCCAACGTTTAACTTCCCTTTTCATACAGCGTTATTCCCTTTGAAAGAATCTCTTTTTTGATAAATGTCCCTCTAGTAGACAGGTCAATGACTTCTTGAGGTGTATAAACAAGAATATCCACACCTACCTTAGGTTGCAGCAATAGTAGAACTTCCTTAATTCGGTCTAAAAAGGTTTCGTGAGTTTCTTTTACGATCACAAGATCAATGTCCGACCATCTGCCTACTCTCCCATGGGCAAACGAACCGAAAAGGATAATTTTTTCAGGATAGTACTGGTTTTTTAATATCTCAATCCATCGCTCCAATTCGTTCTGCAACTCAATTGTCCTGTTTCTTACCTCTGTTTCAACCCCTTTTGATATTTTCCATTTTGCCACAACATCGCTTACTTTCCCTGCATCCTCCCTGGCTATCCGGAACAAGTCACGGACCTTCTCTTCCTCAAAATAGGCTTCTTGGAGTTCAGGGGGTATCTTCCCCGCATGAGCAAACATCTCATCCCTGTCAACCTCGAGAAGTTCCGCAAGCTTAGTGAGAATTTCCGGTCCAGGTGGATTTTCACGTCCATGTTCAATACGGCTCAGATACGGCGCTTTGATCAGTCCATCAGAAATACGCTCTATTTCACGTATTCCCAAGCCCCTCTCTTCCCTACGATGGTGAATAAATTCTCCGAACGATTCCCGGGTCTCTTTACTGACATTTACTCGCTTCATACCAAATTGTCCTCCTTCCAAACCTCAGCACGTGTACACTTGCACCATAGGCATCCCCATGACCCAGAGGGTCTCCCTTGTCCCGTAGGGACGGACTCCCTCCGCGAGGAGGGAAACACATTATAACTTATAAAGTGTTGTGGTGTAACTTAACACCTAACATTATAATTATCAAAAAATTTTTGCCGGTTGACACTCCAAGGCGCCATGCACAGGTCAAAAATGCTGGGCGCCTTCCATCACATTTTATCGAGGCAATTTCTCCGGCATATCCGCCACTACATACGCCATGACAGCCAACGTGGCGATGCAAAGGTTCAGTTCATGGGGATCGAGTTTGTCCATGGTGTCTGCGTTTGTGTGATGGTACCAGAAGTATCGAGACCCATCAACCTTTAAAGACATCCCGGGAACGCCTTCATCGATCAGTGGACCGATATCGGCAGCCCTTCCATCAGCAGGGACTTCATCTGATTCGATGGAAATGAGAAGTTGTGCAATTTCGTTCACTGTCCTACGAGCTTCCTCAGAACCCGTAAATCCCAGCCCCCTCGGCTTAAATACGCCGCTATCCGTTTCGATGGCGAGAATGTGATTAACCAATTCATCTTTATGAGCATCCCGATATCCTTTTCCTCCACGACCGCCATTTTCTTCATTGGTCCAC
Organism: Fidelibacterota bacterium; assembly: GCA_022562455.1. Taxonomy (GTDB): domain Bacteria; phylum Fidelibacterota; class Marinisomatia; order Marinisomatales; family SCKK01; genus SCKK01. Next base: position 3,680 of record JADFPG010000085.1, read on the forward strand.
AGCACAACTCTTATGGTTCGACGAGGACGGAGACCCAGTTTCTTCATCAGCCGAACCGCTTCCCAGGCAGCCACACAGCCACCCGCATCATCCATAGCCCCCTCACCAACGTCCCACGAATCAATATGACCTCCGAGTACAATCACCTCCTTAGGGAATTCCCAACCAACCAGTTCGGCTACTACATTCCGTGACGGAACATCCGGCTCGAAATGTCCCTCCATGTATATCCGCACTACAACGCGTTCTCCTCTGTCAGCCATCCGTTGGAGCATCATGGCATCCTCCATCGTAATGGCGGCATGAGGAATTTTCGGCACATCTTCCTCATAACCCATCCCACCTGTATGAGGCGTGATCATGGAATAGGGTCCCACAGATCTGATTAGACTCGCCACAGCGCCCACCTTTGCTGCCGCACTGGCGCCTGCATAACGGTATCTTACCGTTTCTCCATAAGTTGTAAAGGGTACATTAAACAGCACAATTTTCCCTTGAGCTTCTTCATTTCGAGTCTCAAGCTCATCAAAACTTCCCACGACCAAAACTTCAGCCTCGATGCCTTCTGTTGGTGTGCTGATGCTTCCACCTAACCCAAGCATCTCCAGTTTTTTGAACCTCGGTTCCACAAGTTCAGCCCATTCTTTCCCCCGTACCCACTTGGGAACCATCACTTCTTCCCCATGTACATTTTCAAAACCATCCTTCTTCATTTTTGCCAGAATCCAATCTATAGCATCTTCCAGATTCTGTGTGCCACTGAAGCGGGGACCAAACGTATCGGTCAACTCTGCAAGTCGATCAAAAGCAAAGCTATCCGCTAGAGCAGCAGAGATCAGACGATTGGCAGTTTCCCGGTATTTTGACACGATCAACGGTTCTGCAGGAGTTGTTTGCATATTGAGACTCGTAGTACAGGTGGTAATACTCAAGACAAAAATAATCAGCATCATTTCCAGGGTGAATAATTTGTAATATTTTTTCATAGCACCTCCTATGTAGGGAATATTAACTGAGTTTGGAATGCCTCATTACGATTGGAAATATTGCAGGAAGATTATGAAACAGGCAAGCAGAAAGTACACTGCGTGGTAATGTCTCGGTCACGGGTGGACATAGAAAAATATGGAGTGATGTCCCGTCCGTCAGCTGACGGATTCCTTTGGGAGAGTCCATTGTGACCTGAGGAGGAGTGGTGGAATTTTAGTTGTGTTTATCGTCAACATATTCATTTCTCCTCCAAAGGAGGCTCCTACGGAGCATCACTTCTCCAGGGGAGTCCCCTCGGGACAATACTCCCTGCCTGTGCTGTTGCTACCTGTCTTCTCTATCGTTACGACAGACGGGCGGCAAACAGGCATTTCTCCTTGACGTTAGCGCCATTATATACCTGTCTCTGAGGGATTATACTGTGGGGAACCTAATAATGAAAGTTCCGGAAAACGAGACTCTCTGCTACTTGAAAGGTCAGGCGTCGTAATAGAGATGAAACTCGTAAGGATGGGGTCTTTGAGCCAGGGGAGCTAACTCTTCATCCCTTTTCCAACTGATCCAGGTTTCAATCAGGTCTTCAGTGAAAACATTTCCTGCCTTCAGAAAGTCATGATCATTTTCTAATGCGGTCAAAGCTTCACTTAGTGACCCTGGCGTATGGCGATATTCCTCTAATTCTTCGTGACTCATCTCGTATATATCACGGTCAAGCGGTTTCCCGGGATCGATTTCGTTCTTAATTCCATCGATCACCGCCATGAGCATGGCTGTCCATGTCAGGTATCCATTGCACGTAGGATCCGGGCAGCGAAATTCAAACCGCTTTGCTTTTGGATTGTCAGAATACATGGGGATCCGAACAGCTGCAGAACGGTTTCTTGCAGACAGACAGAGATTCACGGGCGCTTCGAATCCTGGAATTAAACGACAATACGAATTGGTCGTGGGTGCTGCAAATGCCAATATCGCCGGTGCATGACGGAGAATTCCACCAACTGCATTCAGAGCCAATTTACTTAATCCCGCATAACCGTCACCGGCAAAGAGGGGAGTGCCGTCTTTCCACAAAGACAGGTGAGTGTGCATTCCACTACCGTTATCCTCAAAGATGGGTTTGGGCATAAAAGTGACGGTTTTTCCCTTCCGCTTTGCCACATTCTTGACAATATATTTAAACCACATGAACTGGTCTGACATTTTCAACAAAGGCTGGAATCTCATATCTATTTCACTCTGTCCAGCTGTTCCTACTTCATGATGATGGGCTTCTACAATAATTCCGATTTTGCGCATCTCTTTGACCATCTCACCCCGTAAATCATGGAAGGTATCCGTAGGGCTAACAGGGAAGTAACCCCCTTTAAAGCTCGGTTTGTAGCCCAAATTCGGCTCCTCGAAACGGGCAGTGTTCCATGCCCCTTCTATGGAATCGATATGATACATCCCCTGATTCTGGCTCTGTGAATACCGCACCTCATCAAAAATAAAAAACTCCGGCTCCGGACCAATATTACATGTATCCGCTATACCCGTCGATTTAAGATATTCTTCCCCCTTTCTCGCTACGTATCGAGGGTCTCTTGTATAATCCTCCTTCGTAATGGGGTCCACAATATTGGCTGTCACACTGACGGTCGGTTCCATAAAGAATGGATCAAGACAAACAGTGTCAAGATCCGGAACTGCAAGCATGTCCGACATGTGGATGCCTTGCCAGCCCCGGATAGATGAACCATCAAAGCCTAAACCTTCTTCAAAGGTATTTTCATCCAATACATCTATTGGAAAGGAACAGTGCTGCCAAGTGCCCAACATGTCCACAAATTTGAGATCCATCATCTCTACTTCATTCTTTTTACAATATTCAAAAAACTCCTGGGGTGTCATTTACATTCTCCTTTGTATTTATGTTATTCTTAACCTTCGGCAATCCATCTTGCCACATCATCGCCAATAGCAATGGCTGCAGTGAGTCCTGGTGAGTCAATCCCAATCAGGTTGATCCAACCATGAAATCCTTTTTCTTCCTCATGGTGAATATAAAAATCTGAGGGTTCCTTACTATCCATCATCAATTTTGGTCTGATTCCGGAAAAATCCGGACTGAGATCATCATATTGCAAATCCGGCAGATACGCTTTTACATCATTGTAGAATAATTCCTGGTCTTCCACTCTCACAGAATAATCTTCTTCTCTCCCAGCCAACCATTCTGCACCGGGACCGAGCTTTACATCCCCTCCTTTATCAAAACTTAAGTGAATACCAAGAGAATCATGTTCTTTATCCGGAATCGGATAGATAAGGTGTTGAAATTTATTCCGCCATTTGGAAGATAGTTTAAAATAGGATCCCTTGGAGTACTTTAATTGAGGAACCTCTATTTTATCCTTTCTCCATAAAAGACCAGCAATAATGTCACTATTCAATCCTGCTGCATTCACAACCCACGTAGTCACCACTGTGTAGATACCTTCACCTTGGTTTAATACAGACAGTTGATATAAATCGCCCTTTTGTTCACCACCGACAACGGTAGCTCCAATCAAAAGGTCATGATCAGCCTCTGCAGAAATTCGCAGGAAGGCAGACATTAACTCATGGGCAGACAGAATCCCGGTACACCCTAAAAACAACGCTGAATGGGCTGAAACCTCCGGCGCCATTAAACCAAGTTCCTTTTGATTTAACATACGGATATGGGGAACCTCATTGATTTGAGCCTTTTGGAACAATTCATCTAATAACAACTCCTGACCTTCCTGGGCAACGATCAGCTTCCCACATTGGTTGTGCCACACATCATATTCCTGACAAAACGGATATAATTTCTCTCGTCCCATCCGGCAATACATTGCTTTAAGAGAGTCCTTAGGATAATAAACCCCGGAGTGGATAACCTCACTGTTCCTGCTTGAAATACCGCGTCCGAATCCTTTCTCCTTTTCTATGATCAAAACAGATGTTATGTTGTTTTCTGCAAGAGCACGGGCAACACCTAATCCAACTACACCTGCACCTACAATGACAACTTTGTAATCAACTTTCATCAAATACTTTTTCTAATTTATTTGTAACTATTCAGACTATTTGCCGGGAAAAGGCTAAGTCCCGAAGTTTCGGGACAAGTTTCTCACAGAGTACTGCGGACAATTCTCTAGTTCTAAATCTATGACTCCTAAAATCACCCAATTCATTACAGTTGCATATCACTTGTTTATACTTATTACTTGTCCCTTTTTACTTTTCACTTGTTAATTTTCACTTGTCACTTGTTTACTTGACACTTGAAACTTATCTACTTTCTACCTTCAACCAGCTATAATAACTCTTTACAACTGTTTTTTCTTCCGAAGGAAGAGGAAAGTCTCTTCTTTAAACGTCGACATGACGATCATGGTTTGAGTTCGAACCACATCTTCCCATGACTGTATTTTTCGAAGTAATATTTCCAATGAAGAAGTGCTTTTTGTTCTGACTTTCAACATATGCGACCCTTCTCCCGTAATGGAATGACACTCTAAAATCTCGTCGGATTTTTTAACATGATTTATCATTGCTTCATAATGTTCCGACGATGCCATAACCAAAAGAATAAAAGCTGTCACATCGTATCCCAACTTCTTGGAATCAACTATCGCTCGAAATTCCCTGATGATTTTTTCTTCTACTAATTTTTTAATTCTCTCCGCCACTGCTGGAACGGATAATTCTACTCGTTCTGCTATATCCTTTGCCGTCATTCGACCATTTCTTTGAAGAAGATCAAGAATTTTATTGTCTTTGCTATCTAACATAATAGTTGATATTATAAATAATATTATAATAATCCAATATATATTTAGGTGATTTGTTAAATATACTTAAAACTATTAATATTATAGACAATTACTCAATATAATACTCCGATAACCGCTGCGTCTCTGTCTATCGACAGATAGGGATATAGGGAAACTAATACCTGACTTATATTACAGGAATAAAGGGGGGTGTATCAGCTGTAAATTATATTCGTTTAGAAGGGAAGATCGTCCTCTGTTTCTCCTGTATCTTCGCTTATCTCTTCACTACCGCTTTTCCGTCCAAGCATAGTAAAAGAATCTCCAACAATTTCCGTGGTATACCGTTTGACTCCGTCTTTATCATCCCAGGAGCGTGTTCGAAGTTTTCCCTCGAAATAAATCAACTGTCCTTTCTTTAGCAATTTACCGGCTGTTTCCGCTCTCTTACCAAACAACACACAACGATGCCAATCCGTACGTTCTTTAATCTCCCCGTCACTATCGCGCCAACTCTCGTTTGTGGCAAGATTGAAATTAACCACAGCGTCACCGGATGGCATATACCGACTCTCAGGATCGCCTCCTAGATGTCCAACTAACATTACTTTATTAACACTACCTTTCTGCATAGTTTATCCCTCCAAAGGTGTAGATTGTTATCACGTTATAGTCGAAATATGAAGATAGAACAAACATAAATCAAGTAATTTGTAAAAATAGGGGCCAGAAAATGTACCCCTATTTTTTATCTCAAAGAACGGCTTCAGTTCCTGAATGATTACCCACTCCTATTTAATCATGACAAGCTTACGAGCCTTGGTGAAATTCGTTTTACCTGAGGATAGGTCTGTTGCTGTGATACGGTAAATGTACATCCCGCTCGGTACAGACTTACCGTAGTCATCCCTGCTATTCCAAACTACCTTATGGAAAGCTGCCTCGTGCATACTATTCACCAATGTCCGTACCTTTTGACCTAAGATGTCATAGATATCTATCCTGACATTCGTTGCTTCGGGAATATCGTAAGCAATGGTCGTCACCGGGTTGAAAGGGTTCGGGTAGTTCGGGTGTAGAGCAAAAAAATCTGGCATAAGTTCAACTTTGTCTACACTCAAAGCCGCGGCGTCAATTGTTAATGTAAACGGACCATTACCAGCTTCTGTGTTCAACTCATCATCACTGGCGATTATCATCCAAGTACCTGTTGCCACATCGATGGAATCGATGGCAGCTGCAAGGTCTTCATAAGACCACACAATAGATGTTTCCGCTACAGTATCTACTGAGAGGAAAGTAAGACCGTCTGTCCCTAACAGACTGTAAACAATAGAATCCCCATCTATGTCAATAGAGACTCCCCAGGAAAATGTGAGAACTTCGTTTAAATTATCGGGTGTAATTTCAATGTACGTGTCATTAACAGGACCTACCAAGTCAAAAGATTGGGGTGCATCGTTTACTGGTAAAACAGTGACAATAACCGTATCTGAAATTGAGTCTCCTGAGGTGCTTGTCGCGGTAAAGACCAGTTCAGCATCCCCGTTTGCATCGGGGTAAAAACTCAAAGATACCGTATCACCTATAACTATAACTTCTACCAGCGTGGTATCTGAGTTTGTGTAGCTAAAAGTTAATGCATCATCAGGGTCATCAAATACTGTATTCAGATCTCCAAGAGTTGTATCAGGGGAATCTTCATCAACCGATATATCCGGAATTGGATTCACCACCGTAAGTAAACCATCAATATCATCTTCATCCCTCGGCTCAATCTTGAAATTGCTGAAGGAATAGTATAGTGGTCCCGTTACCTCATACACCTTTCCCAATATTGGTGAGTATGCATAGTTCATATCATCAACTCGGATAGATCCTGAACCATCATTAATGGACCACTCACCATGGCCTAAACTGTCGTTGTCGCAAACACCAGAGGTGTTTATCAATACGCCTTCCCATTCTTCAGTACCTACGGAACCAGTGGCCAGCACTTCGAAATCTGGAAGGGTATTTCCACTGCTGTTGATATTTACTATACTGGCTGCAATCTGAGTGAGGTCGTTGTTTTCACTAACCATACCTTCAACGGTTACTTCATCACCTGTGGTAACCCCTGAACCGTCAACCCAGATACCGTTAAATGCAGAAGCACTATCCTGTATTGTATAAGAACCATCAAATACCCCTGTTACAATACCATTTACTTTTACTACCTCACCCGAATGGTCAACGGTCTGAAGTTCGTATATTGAATAAGGGGTGCCGGGAGGTATTGTAGAATTTTCGGCCCCTGGCGTACAATATACATGTTCAGCGCTGCCATAATTGTTGTATGAAGCTTGCCAGTTAGACTGATCTGCAAAATCAATAGAAGGATCTATTCGCTCAATAGAAGTCCCGCTGTTTCCTGGGGATAGATCTGGATACTTATCGGAAAGGGAACCATCAACCAGATCTCCACTACCTGTTGAATCAGAATATAAAGCTATATTATCACCGTCATTTGATAATCTGGGTCCAGAAGTCCTGTAACCAGATGAAGGATCGCAAATAACTTCGCCAGTTATGTCAGTTAAGTCGATCCACGAAATAACCAGAAAACCACCTGCAGGGAGGGTTGTGCCACTTGGTATTACCACATCACCTTCTCCTGCAGCTGGATAAACGTCATCATCTGTAATGTACCATCCGGAGATATCGATATCACTGTCGGTAGTGTTGTACAGTTCTATCCACTCTTCGTCTGTGCTCGATTTTGAATCATACATGATTTCATTAATCACCACCTGTGCGAAAAGAGGAAATGGGAGAAAAATTAGTAATAATAAAAGAAAAATACCTTGAATCATTCAAACCACAATACTAACAATATATAAATAAAAAATAAAAAATTCCTCATATATTTCTAAAATGAAGGAGGTTCATCCTCCTTCATTTTAGAACGTCTATTGCGCAGAGCTGTGAAAATAACCCATAATCTATATGGGTTGTTTTTACACCTAGTAATGGAGTTAGAACACCAGTGCAACAGCAAGACTGTGTACGGGGCATGCTTTTTAATAAAAGTGTCGCACTTATTTGTTGAACCTAAGCTCTTGCGAATTGGATG
>JADFPG010000086.1 GCA_022562455.1 Fidelibacterota bacterium
CACACTGGGAAAACACCATCATTGTATTTCGGGGAGATGGTCACTTTTCATCGCCAGAGGTGTTTGATTATATTGCGACTCAGGAAAATATGTATTCCATAACTGGGCTCACCAGCAACAACAAACTTCACATCAAGCATTTCACCAGTCGGAGCGGCGAGATTTGAACTCGCGACCCCCTGAACCCCATTCAGGTGCGCTACCGGGCTACGCCACGCTCCGATATAAATAATGAACTACATTCAGGTGCGCTACTCCCGATTCTATCGGGACCACGCTCCGATATAAATAATGAACTACATTCAGGTGCGCTACTCCCGATTCCATCAGGATGATACTACCAATTTTTTTTCATTACTAAATAAGTGGATTATGAACCTAATAATTTATTCTTGCCAAATTGTGTCCAAAATCCCCTGAAGTTCTTCTTTTATGGAATGAAACAGATCTTTTAATTGATTCTGAGAATCACTAATAAATCCTTTTTTAGGCATTTGGACTGTATCATTTCTTAATTGTTGACGTGCTCCCTCTATGGTAAACTTTTGATCATATAACAAATCTTTAATTTTAAGCACCATATCCACATCACTCTGTCGATAAATTCTATTTCCTGCTTTATTCTTTTTTGGTTTTAACGAGGAAAATTCCGTTTCCCAATAACGAAGAACATACTGTTTCAGATCAGCAATCTCACTTACTTCACTGATGGAGTAATAAAGTTTTCTGATTTCTCTTTCTGTACCACCCATAATACTTAAAGTTATACTTGATATTAACAAATAAGATTACAGTATACAAGTAGAAATTCCAGCAAAACAAATATCAACTTAAACCGAAGGAAATATAAAATAAGACAAAAGAAATACGAAATATCAATATAATGTAACCCAGTAGGTGTACTAAGAACCAATCCAACAACTGCGGGACAAGAACCGAAGAGCATCCGAAGGATCCTGTGGACAAGAGACTGACCAACCTGCTACCCACTGCATTGGGTTGGCAGGGAATATTTGGTCCTTACCTGCCCCAATTGTCCCGCCCGCCTGCCGGAGTGAAACGGCGGACAGGTATGGAGGAATCCCGAAGTTTCTGGAGTCAGGTCATTTCATTAAAAACTGATGTAATAAAATATCGAATAAAATCCATTTTTATTCATTTAAGACTCATTAAATTTAATGCCTTTTTAGTAGATTAATTAACACCAACTTATAATAATTGGAGGTAAATCATGTACTCGACAGTTGACGATTTTATGAACATGATAGTCGAAAAAAACAGTGGTGAGAAAGAATTCCATCAGGCAGTTCAAGAAGTGGTTGATTCATTGTGGGATTTTCTTCAAGACCACCCACATTATATGCATGCCAAAGTCCTTGAGCGGATAGTTGAACCCGAGCGTATAATTATGTTCAGAGTCTCATGGAGGAATGACCGAGGTGAAGTTGAGGTGAATAAAGGTTATCGTGTAGAATTCAACTCTGCAATTGGACCATACAAAGGGGGGTTAAGATTCCACCCATCCGTAAACCTCAGTATCCTGAAATTTTTAGGATTTGAACAAGTATTTAAAAATAGCCTGACCACACTTCCCTTGGGAGGAGGAAAGGGCGGATCCGATTTTGATCCCAAAGGGAAATCAGACAATGAAGTTATGAATTTTTGTCAATCATTTATGACTGAACTCCAACGACATATCGGTCCAAATACAGACATACCAGCAGGCGATATCGGAGTAGGAGCCCGTGAAATCGGTTTTCTATTTGGCCAGTATAAAAGGCTTAGAAATGAGTTTACAGGGGTTTTAACCGGGAAAGCCCTAAACTGGGGTGGCAGCTTAATCCGACCGGAAGCAACCGGTTATGGAACCGTTTACTTTGCCAATGAGATGCTCAAAACGAGGGGAGAATCGTTTGATGGAAAAACGGTAGCCATATCCGGTTCAGGTAACGTAGCCCAATTCGCTGCTGAAAAAATTCTCCAATTAGGAGGTAAACCTGTTACCCTATCAGACTCCTCAGGATCCATCTATGATCCGAATGGTATTGATGAGGAAAAACTTGCTTACGTCATGGAACTGAAGAATGTAAAAAGAGGTAGAATCAAGGAATACGCAGAAAAATACGACTGCGAATATTGGGATGGTGAACGTCCTTGGAAAGTTCAATGCGATGTGGCTCTTCCCTCAGCGACTCAGAATGAAATTAACGCTGAAGAGGCAAAGATTTTGGTCAATAACGGTTGTATATGTGTAGCTGAAGGTGCCAATATGCCCACCGAACCGGATGCTGTAGATGTTTTCCTGGAAAATAAAATTCTATATGGACCAGGTAAAGCTGCCAATGCAGGAGGAGTTGCCGTCTCTGGACTGGAAATGAGTCAAAATAGTATGCGGATACAGTGGACACGTGAAGAGGTTGATCAGAGATTACACACAATAATGAAAGATATACATGCTCAATGTGAAAAGTATGGTAAAAACGGCGACTTTGTGAATTATGTAAAAGGAGCCAACATCGGAGGATTTATCAAAATAGCTGATGCCATGTTAGACCAGGGGGTTGTTTAAAGAAATATCCTTAAATCGAAATGTAATTGGAACTATTCAGCCATCCCAACCAGTCAACAATTTTCCTGAGCCTATTAATCAGTGTCTGTCCATAATGTTGGGATTTCTTTTTCCATAGCCCCATTCCGCCAGACCCAAAGGGTCTCCTCCGGAGCTGGCGGAGCGGGGTTACAGATACTAAAAATACCCTGACGCCGTTCCTGTCTGCCGACACGCAGGCGCGGCGTTTTATCCAAAGGATCCTGTGGAAATGCCCTGCTGGAATTTTGGCATATTCAAATCCTCCCCCCGACAAGTCGGGGTCGGGAAAGGGCTGGGCTATTGATATTAAAACTTGTAACTTTATAGACAGACGCTAGTTAAGATACCTCACTTTTGTGCGTGACTGAATCAACAAATTCAGGTTTAATAATGATTGACTGTCCGGTTTGTCCATCGATCCATACACTGATGGGTTTATCTAATTTTATCAACTTAATATATTTTGTTTCGTGGCTCGCTTTTTGAACATTTAACCAATTCCAATCCACGAAATCATTCCTGCTTCTATAACCCACAGTGAGGTACCCCACTCGGAAGCTTGTTACATTCTGGAAGAAATGACTTCCAAATGATGGGTCAGGTTTAAGGTCTTTTGTTCCTATCTCCAGGATAACTTTTACTTTCGAAATCTGCCTCCATTTTACAGGGATTCCCAGCCACGGATCTGCGGTACCCCATCGCCCGGGACCTATTAGGAGATATTTTTGTTTTTTAGAAAAAGTCGAATTCAACTCCCCTATCTGGTTGGCTATTTCTTTTGACTTACTAATATCAAATGAATCTATTTTAATGCAAATAATATTCTGTATTTCGTTCAGAATCCCATTACCAAGCGCTATACTGCTTTTACAGATTAATTCATCATTTTTTACTTCTTCAATCCGGTAGCTTCGATTGTAATTCTCACTCGCCATTGGACGGATTTGAAGAAGAGAGAATTCAGACTTTTCCGTTTTATTTGAATTCAAAATGCATGCAAACTCCAACTCTACAGGGCAACCCAGCTCTCTGTTCCCGATTACCAAAAGTTCTTGAACAAGTTCAGCGAGTGGAAATATCTTCATTTTCAGTATCCTGGCAAAGGTGACAATTCGAACTCCGGGATAACTTAGTGAATCTCGAACAATTCCTTCCGGTGTTACCACACTTCCCACATGACGTAATACACCATCAGATTCTGCATCTGCAAGTGAATATATTTTGAGATTATTTTCTTCACCCTCTTTTAAAAGATTTTGTTCTTTAGTCATATCGAGTGCATAAAATTCGTTCTGCGAACTTTCGAGCATAGCCTCAATGGAATAAAATTGTGATAGGATATCAGGATATTTGGGTGAAATCCTAAGAACTTTTCCTCCCTCTGCAATAGTACGCCCCAAACCTAAAGCAACATAAACAACACCTTCTGCACGGTTCATATAAGATACAGGATAATAATTAAGATTTTTAGCCACACCACTGAAAGTGGGATAAAATCTATTATTGAACCGCTGCCCTACCAATTCCTGAATGATAACCGCCATTTTTTCCTCTTCCAGACGGTGAGTAGATGATTCAATCGTCGCTTTGACCTCTTGTGAAAACATTGATGCAAAAACTAGTTTAATAGCTTGCTCCAATAATTCTATGCGCTCTTTAACTGAGCCGGAAGAATTGGGAAGCATGTAGGTAGCATACATGCCCGCTAACGATTGATATTGCATATCTTCCAACAAACCGGAAGAACGAATAGCAATGGGATATTTTACATCTTTTAAAAATGCCTTCAGAAAATATTTCAGCTTTTTGGAAAGATTTCCTTGGACAAATCTCTGTCTGATTTTCCTAAAATCATTTTCTTCCAGAGCAAATTTCCACAGGTCACTCTTTTTCATAAAATCATCAAATTCATCTGTTCCAATCACTACAACCCTTGGAATTCGAATGATTATTTCTGGGAATTTTTCTTTCAGTCCCGAGCTACCGATCATAGAGTTTGCAAATGCCAACCCACGAGCTTTCCCCCCAAGTGAGCCATTACGTACCCGGATCAAAGTTGCTGAAGATAATATTGGACCACCTGTATATTTAACAATTCGACCGGCTGTACGAACCTGTCGAGTCGTGTCCACTGCTTTTATTAAAAAATCACGAAGTTCTTCAATATTCTCGAAATCGGAAGTTTGTACACGTCTTACTTTTGAAGCCATCCAGAATTCACCTCTGGCAGCAAGCCAATTTGAAAAGTGGTTTTTACCCGCATGGTAAATAATGGATTTTTTGGGCACCGTTTTTAACCTCATCTGTAATTCCCGCAAGTCTGATGCTTTTGCGACTACTTTTCCATTTGGAAGTCGAAATTCAAAGTCTCCAAATCCAAAATTATTCAGGATAAATTCGCTGAGTTCCTGTAATAGAGTTTTGGATTTTTTACTGAGAAAAGAAACGTTCAGTTTGTTGGCTTTTTCTTCTAAATAATCCTTTGTCGATTGTAAAAGAATAGGAACAGATGGATCAATAGAACGCACCCATTCGGCGAGTTTGAATCCTGCATTTGCATCTAACTCCCCTTTTCGAGGAAACCGTATATCTGAAATAATCCCCAATAGATTATTATGGTATTTTTTAAAATATTTTTCAGCTTCTTCATAACTACTGGCAAGGAGGATCTTTGGCCGTGCCCTGAGTCTTAGTAATCTATGAGCATCATTAAGACTTTTATCAATCAATGCTCTTGTTTGCTGCACAATTTGTGAGTATATACGAGGCAGTATCCTGGAATAGTAGGCTGGATTATCTTCCACAACGATGATCGCTCGTACATCCCCTTTTTTAACATCTCTCTTCACATTTTTCATATCCTCGATATATTTGATAATGGCAGGAAACACTCCAGCATTCCCTCCCCATACAAATATTTTATCAATATCACTTTTATGGATTTCCTCCTTTATGTAGCTAAGTTCGGATGAATCATACACAAGAAGAATGATAGGAATCCGAGGATACTTCTCTTTTACCTGGCTTCCAAAGGAGAACGGATCCATGTCCGATATTCTAAGCATTGTTATTACAAGACCATATCGTCTTTTCGACAGCATTTCCATGGCTCTTGCGGCTGTCGATGCTCGCCAAACTCGTGGAGCGTAACTCAAGTTCATTCCAAGATACTCGGTCAATATCTGTTCAGTGAGTCGGCCGTCTTCTTCAAGGATATAAGCATCATATGGACTTGCAACCAATAAAATCTCATGGATCCTGTGAAGCATCAGGTCATGGTAATTCCACTGACGGATTTCAGAAGATGTGGATTTATCTTTCATCCTCTATAGTTAAGACCTATAAATGAAATATGCAATTACAGAATTTAATAAATGTTGATCTCTCGGTGATGGGTGAAAAGGGAAATTCAAAAAACCCAAGAACCAAATATTTCTGATAATCAGTAAGTTCTGTCCTTTGGTTCTTGGAATTTGGGACTTGGTTCTTCAATTATGCCCCTGTTACTGAGGTATTACAAAAAATGACACACCGGTCCAAAATAAATGTTTATTACTTTGTTGCAAGGTCATATCGGGATATGGAAAGAAACTCGAGCCTGTTTTTGAATTGCTTTCCTATGACTAACTCAGTAAACTACATCGTAACAAACGAATACAAATAATAAGGGAAGATATTAATTAAAATTTCCACTTGTATGCACATATTTTTAAAATATACAGAATTTATTTCCAGCTATTTAGGGTAATAATAGGAATGCTTTCAATATATTGACAATGTTATGTGAGTAAAAAGTCTGATGTAATGGTAATAAAAGAGGTGATAAAAATGGAAGAAAAACTTATTCAATCAAACCCCTCAGTAATGATGGGAAAACCAGTAATTGCAGGAACACGAATTACTGTTGAACTCATTTTGGAAAAATTGGCCGCTGGAGAGACAGTTGAACAAATTCTGGATGCCCATCCTCTGTTGACAAAAGATGCCATTCAAGCAGCGTTGGATTTTGCTGCAAAAGCCTTAAAAGCGGATGTTGTTTATCCAATAGCAGAGTTAGCTTAATGCACTTGATGGCTGATGAATGTGTTGACCAACAGATAGTTGACCGTCTTCGAGGAGAAGGTCACGAGGTTCTTTATGTGGCAGAGATCGAACCAAGTATTTCAGATGAAATACTAGTTGGAAAGAGCAAATGAAAAGAACGCGTTGTTGTTAACAGCAGATAAAGATTTTGGTGAGTTAGTCTTTCGCCAAAACCGTATATCTGCAGGTGTTGTACTACTTCGTCTATCTGGGCTATCTCAAATTGAAAAAGCCAAGATTATTTCTTCTGTCATTCGTGAACATTCAAATGAACTTTCTCAGTCTTTCACTGTTGTCTCTCCAGGTATGGTTCACATTCGCAAAAGAGTTTGATATTCGTGTAATTACTGCACATAACAAGTCGTTTCAGTTGACCTCTGGCCACGGGTTCTAATCAAGTCTTTTGGTTATCCATAGTCTTTACTTTACCTCTTTTGTAGTTGGTTCATGCCAGAGGTAACTGAATTCTAGTGTTATAGAAAAACCAAATAAGGAATCATTCAAATTTCACTGAAACAATCTTGGAAACACCGGACTTTTCCATCGTCACTCCGTATAGATAATCCGCAGCCTCCATGGTGAGTTTATTGTGAGTAACAATGATAAACTGAGTATCCTCTGAAAATTTATTGAGCACTCGAGTAAACTTATTAATATTGTTGTCGTCGAGAGGGGCGTCTACTTCATCAAGAATACAGAAGGGACTCGGTTTGACTTGGTAAATCGCAAACAACAATGCAATTGCGGTCAACGCTTTCTCCCCGGCAGAAAGCAGTCTCAGATTGTGTGTCCGTTTTCCAGGAGGTCGGGCAGAGATAGATATATTTGATTCTAACGGGTCATCATCCCCTTGTAACTCAAGATCTCCTTCTCCCCCCTCAAAAAAGAGTTTAAAAGTGTTTTGAAAATTCCGGCGTATTTTTTTAAACGTATCTGTAAACTGTTTTCTGGCTTTCCTATCGATATGGTAAATGGTCTCCATCAGACTCTTCTCAGATTCAAGAAGATCATCACGCTGTTTTTGGAGAAAATCAAGTCGTTGGCTTTCTTCTTCATATTCCCTTTTTACCGCCATGTTAATTGGACCTATCCTCTCGATACTCCGTTCAATTCGATCTATTTGCAATAAAAGTTTATCCTCCGAAAGTTGTATATCCATACTTCGAGGGATATCGAGGTCGTATTTTTCCTGTAATCGATGTTGGACAAATTCAATCTGCCTGACCAAATCCGCAGATTGCAATTCACAACGTTTTAAGTCCTCCGTTAATCTTTCTCTTTTCCGCTGTTCCTCTCTAATTTCTCTCTGTTGGGATTCAATCTGTTGATACACTTCTGAGAATGCCTGATCTTTCAAGTCCAAGATTGCCAGTTCTTTTTTGTATCGAGCAGTATGTTTTCCCAATTCCTTTTTAAGAACTTTAATATCTTTTTCTAATATTATTATTTCACTTTGTAAAATTGTCTTTTTCTCCGATAAATCACCTCCTCGCTTATTCAGCTCATTAATATTTTCTTCCATTCTTTCAATTTTATATTGGAGGTTATCCCGATCATTTTCCAGATTAATTAATTCGAACCTCATATCTTGGATCATTTCATTTTCCTTATCCCTCTGGTCTTTCACAATGTCCCTGTTCTTCTTAGCCTCAATAATTTTATTGCTGTAAGTTTCCTGCTGCTCCTCCAAATCTGTAAGTTTTGGCGTTAATTGATCCAAACTGCCCTGCACATTCAGCAAATCCTGTTTTACTGCTACCGATTCGTGAGTAACCGATTGCAATAATTCTACTATTCGAGAAATAGAAAACTCATTTTGAGTGATTTTCTTTTCAACTTCGGCAAATAAGTCGATTTGATTGCCTAAGTTTTGGGAACTTTCTGCATGTTTTTCTTCACTTGTTCTGAGAAGTTTCTCCACTTCCGCTGTTTTATTCTTTATGTCATTTCCTTTTTTGACCAATTTCTCTATCGCACTATCCAATTCCTGAATTTTCTCCAATCTTCCCAGGATACTGATTCCACTCTGACCATTAATAGAAGTAATAATCCCTGTATTTGAGTAAAACCGACCGCTTAGGTCAGCAATATTCCCAGTAAATTCTTTCGATTGCCAAAGAAGTTCCGCCGATTCCATATCTTCCACGATAACCAGGTCTTTGAGTAAAAATTGAATAAGGGGTTCCATAGATTTTTTCGTTTTCACCAGGTCAATTGCCTGGAGAATACCGTCACCTTTTTTCGCAACTTTTTTAATTTCAATTTTCTGAAAGTTGATACTATCCATTGGAATAAACGAAACACTACCCATGTTTTCTTTGGACAATTTCTTCATCGTACTCAATGCCACTTTCCGGGACTTACAAACCAGACATTGGGATAATGTCCCCAATCCCGCCTCAATTGCTGAACGATATTTGTCATCAACCATAATAAGGTCTGCCACGGTACCCTCGATACCCGGATAATTGTTTAATTGGGTAAGTATATGACGGACACCCGATGGATACCCTTCGTTTGTCTCTACGATTTCATTATAAAACTGAAGTTTTGACTCAAGGCTTTCTACTTGGTTGGCAATTCGATGAAAATCGAGGGAAAGATTATGTTTTTGTGACCTCAAGTCATTGATATTCTTGTCCAGTTCATCGAGCAGGCTTCGGGATTTGGAGATAGTTTTTTCATGAGTACTTCTTATTTTCTCCAAGTCTTTTTGTTTTAATTTGTCTTCTTTCAGACCCTGTTCGAGCTCTGTTATTTTTACTCTTAGCACACCAATCCTGGTCATCTTTTCATCGTAAAGGTGTTTTGTTCTATCCAATAATGATCTTGCACTATTTAATTTTTGGAGATGTTCAAATTGTCTTCCTGTTAGATATTCAAGCCGTTCTTCAGTCTCTTTAAATGTATTATTAATCTTCTCAAAATCCTGCCTACGAGAAGTATATTCTGAAATTTTACTTTTTATCCTGGGGTCAAAAGATTTCAATTCAACTTGATATTCTTTGATCTGAAACCGATAAGACTCTATCTGATTTTCACACTCATCTTTTTCTAATTCGAATCTTTCAATCGTCCTTTCAGAAGATCTTATCTGTTCATTCATTATAAGTAATTTGTTATTACAATCCTGGCGATGTCCCAACAACTCATCGATATGGATTTTAAGTTTGGTTAACTTTTCCTGTTGTTCCCGGTAAGATTTTTGCAGGTGTTCCAGAGCATCTTCCTGCCCTTTTTCCTGGTCTTTATTTTGGGATCTCTGGTGATGAAGAGTTGTGATTTGTTCACTTAAGGGACCTAACTTCTTTTCGATTCTTTGCTTTTGGATATATGCCAGTTCAAGTTCTCTCTGTTTAATCTGTTCAGACAATACAGCATGCCGATCAAATCGTTTTAACTGCAGCCGCAATCCGTTAACTTTTGTTTCAACTTCAGTGATGATGTCATGGACCCTATTCAAATCTGCACGAGTAGCTTCAAACTTTCTGATGGCTGTTTTTCTCTGTTTTTTATATCTGTTAATACCGGCAGCTTCCTCAAACATACGTCGGCGGTCATCTGCCGTTTCGCTCAAGATATCCTCAATCATTTTTAATTCTATCACAGAATAGGCATCAGCTCCCATCCCGGTATCCATAAAGAGGTCCTGAATATCTTTGAGACGGCATGAAGATCGGTTGATCATATAGGAACTTTCGCCATTTCTATAGATTCTCCGGGTGATCTCAACTTCGGTATAATCGATGGGTAACTTTCCCTTGTTGTGCACAGTGAGACTGACTTCACACACATTGATTGGTTTGTGGGAAGTCGACCCATTGAAGATAATATCTTCCATCTTGGAAGACCGAAGCAGGCTGTATTTCTGCTCTCCCAAAACCCACCTGACAGCGTCCACAATATTGGTTTTCCCGCAACCATTTGGACCGACAAGTACGGTGATCCCTTCACCGAACTTCAGGATTTCCTTTTTTGCAAAGGACTTAAAGCCGTGAAGTTTCAATTCAGATATATACATTCTATAACTATTTCTTATGACAAATTAAATTGAATTCCAACTGAGCTGGATAATACAAACATCTTGTCTGCCTTTCTGATCGCACAAAATTTATTAATGACGGATACCATCTAATAAGCAGTCACCCGTTCGTCGATAATTTTATTAAAAGTGCTCAATTGAGGTTACATGTATTACCCTGGTGGCCATGTAAAAGGACGACCTCCCAGCAAATGGAGATGGACATGAAAAACCGTCTGACCAGCGCCCCGGTTGCAGTTAAAAAGTGTGCGATACCCCACTTCAGAAAACCCGTTTTCTTTTGCCAAATGACTCGCCGTGAGCAAAATCCCGCCAATCAGTTCCCTGTCTTCTTCAGTCATGTCATTTAAGGTTGGAATATGTTTCTTTGGAACAATTAAAATGTGAAAGGGAGCCTGAGGATTGAGATCGTTAAAAGCCACAACCGAATCGGATTCATATACGATATCACTTGGAATTTCTCCGGAAACGATCTTGCAGAAAATGCAGTCAGACATTAGCTCCTTGTCCCTTCAAAGAAATTATCACATATCGCCAGTAATGCCATGACCGCCGTCTCTGATCTCAATCTTCTTGGACCCAGTGAAACAAGAGGAATACCATGTTTTTTGATCGCTATAATCTCCTCAGAATGGAATCCACCTTCTGGTCCCACAGCAAGCCAGAGATCGGTGACACCTGGTATCAGTTCCCTCAACCATTGATAAATCGGTACGTTATCCTTTCCACTGACTGCAACTGCCGCTTTTTGTACATCA
>JADFPG010000087.1 GCA_022562455.1 Fidelibacterota bacterium
CAATACCGTATAGTGGACAACATCGCTTCCCAGCGTGATATAGATTATTTTATCCGTCTTGATTATACCAGTGTCTTGGGGGATCAGATTTTGATGCCGGCGGTTATTCAGGATGTTATGCGGGACCTTATTCTGAATGCCCGGAAATATACACCCCGGGGAGGGCAGATATTAGCTGGGTTAGAAAATAAGGGTCATTCACTGCGGTTTGTTGTCCAAGATAATGGTATCGGAATCGCGCCTGGAGAAATGGAGATGGTAGTTGAATTTGGTTATCGTGGGAAGAATGTAGCCGACAAGCGTACCATGGGCGGCGGTTTTGGATTGACAAAGGCTTATGCCGTTACCAAGCGATTTGGCGGACGTATGTGGATCGAATCGGAGTTAGATAAAGGCACAACAATTACGATTGAAATACCTTTACCAGATTAAGCCTTAGAGGCATAATCCGCAGAATGACCTGAGAATGTATAGCATGGCAATTCATGAAACCCGATAGTTTCTAACCGAATTAATTTGGAAATCCATAACAAAATATGAGTCTTAAATGAGATTGATCAATACTTTATACTATTTCCCCGATCGTTGGCTTGGTACTTTAACGCTGGCACTCTTGTTGGTTTCAAGTTGTGATGACCCGACACCCAAGGAAAGAATCCTCATCGAGAATGATGAGGCAACCCTGTCAGCGAGGATCCAGTACCGTGATGAAATAATTCCCCTGGAGCCTTTATCAGTTTTTCAAGGTAAAATATCATACTCCGGTATTGATACGATTCTGTTAACTCTGGTGGCAGAAGTAACGCCCCCAATCCATGACGGTATAACTCTCCAGGCTACCGATGTACGAATTAAAGGTAAAAAAGCCTATGTGAGTTACAATGTGCGGGGAGAAACTTTTCTGGGGGCTGTTGATGTCTTTAATATCAAGGATATTCGGCAACCGAAACTACTGTCCAATATCCTGTTCACTGATTCCGATGTGAACGGATTGGTCAAGTCGGGTGATTATCTCTACCTGGCTGCGGCTACGGAAAGGGAAGAATTTTCCAGTCCCGCTGTTTTGGAGCGGATTAAGTTGTCCGGTGATTTGTTGACAGATGATATCGTCAGCGTGGACCTTCCCAGCTACGCGGCTACGGATGTGGACGTGGCCGGGAAATGGATTTATGTGACCTCCGGTGCTGCCGGGGGGTATGTCTCTATTCTCAATATTGAATCTCTTGCCAAACATGATTCCGTGGCTGTAGAAGATGCCCGCGGTGTGGATACGGATAAAAACGATGTTGGCGTGGTCGCCGGTACACCGGCCAGGCTGATTATTTTTGATCGTGAACTGGCCACGGTGACGAACGACTATGCACTTGATGGAGCTACCATTCCTTTTTCAAAGTCCACCATCAAGCTGCGTAAAAAGAAGGCCATCCTGGCCCTGGGTGACGGAGGGACCCAGATCGTGTGCCTTAAGGATGGGTCTGTGATCCACAGGGAGGATCAACCCCAGGTAGAAGGTCTTTCTTCCGCAGTGACTGTTACCAATGCCGCCTCTGCAGATAAACGACTTTTATTTATGAGTAATGGGGAAGCGGGTGTATATGTAGGAGCTGCAGAAACAAATTTTAATTCCAAGGATTGCCAGGTGGATGACTTCAGAATGGTGGGGATGTTTCGCTTTGACGATTTGCAATCAGTGAACCATGTAGCCTTTAATAATAATGTGCTGTTTATCGCTTCCGGACTGGGCGGTCTGAGAATCCTGACCGTGGAATTTAATAATGATGCGGAGGATGACGACGACGAAGATGACGGTGATTAAGGATTGAAATACCTATATTGCAAGTTTACCAACGATAAGTGGTTCCGACATTTATAGACTGTGTTGTATAGGAATTCTTTTCTGATCGAGTGGAGTATTGAGCAGTTACAATAATATTCTCAATAAGTTTTTTTTCAAACCGGATTAGGAAAGATTGGGATTGGACATGAGTCAGGTCATCGACTGTTTTGATATTTTCCTGTACTGTACTCCACCCGTACACTGCATCAATAAAGTCGTCTACATTTCCCAGATAACGGCGCACCGACAAAGAATAGGATTGGCTGGATTTATCGGGTAGGGGAACCAGGAGAACCCGGGAGCGGATATACCATGGACCCGCATACTTAGCGAGGAGTAAACTATATAGATTCACCTTGGTCTTGGGGAAATTCATACGTCCGTAAGTTCCGGAGACTTCCCAACTGCTGGCAAATCCCTGGTAGATTTCCAGACGAAATGTATTTGTAGGCAGGAATTGCCGATTGATTGCGTGCTGGTAGGTGATGTTTGCGTATGCTCCGGTCCAGGCATCCAGGTATGAATCGATCACTAAGGCCCGGTCCCATTCCCCAAAGCGGCGGGTCCTCAGTCCTTTGAGAATCAAGGTCCCGGACTTGAATTCTCTTTTAAGCGATGTGGTGAATGTATGCCAGGTATCCCGGTCATCTGAATAGGAAAGATTATCGTAATCAAGAGTGGCTGACCATCGGGTAGGAGCCGTAACCCGTGCCAATTGCTGGAGAAATTGGTTAATGATTTTTTTATCTCCCCCCAGGTCTGTTGCTTTGAGTAAGTCATTGCGTGCTGTTGAGAAGTGCCGATCCAGCTTGAAAACTTTAGATCGTTTAATATAGTAGTCCGGACTCTCGGGCTGCACTTTGATCAGGTGGTTCAGGACTTCAATTGCATTTGGATATTTACTCCACCAGGTGTAGAGGTCGCTCAGAGCAACCCAGGCATCCAGATAATCGGGGAAATTATCGGTCACGTAAAGCAGGTCCTTTTCGCTCGCCTCATAGTGTTTTTCCCAGGCATGTACACGACCCCTGCCCAGGAGGGCATCGGGATCATTCGGGAATTGATCCAAAAGATTAGTATAAACTTCAATTCCTTTCTGACGCTGTCCCGAGAAGGATAAAGCTCGTGCGTATCCGAATAAGACATCGTATGACGTGGGAGTCAGGTCCATTAACCGTTCATAGGCAAATACGGCTGCTTCGAAATCCCCGGTTTGTATTAATTCTGCTGCCTGTTGTAAATAGACAGTTTTGCGAGAGTCCCCTTGATCTCGGGCAGCTCCTATGAGGTTCACGGTACTGCAGAAAACTATACTGATCAATATTCGATTCATCCTACTCCCTTAATTAAGAGGATTGAAATCCTTTACGTTCCATTTTTCCCCAACCTTTTACTTTTCGCAAGGCCGATATGAAGCCGTGGATGCGCCAGTAGATGGTTAATTGTCGATAGCCGAAATTTTCAATGATAGCTAATAAAAACAACTGCATCAGGTCAGAGAAACGTGGGTATCGTCTGAAAGTCAATTCTTCCAGAGCGACAGAAAATATGGATAACGCTACCCCAAAAAAGAAGGCTAACATGAAAAAGGCTACCATGTACGTGGGGGATAGGATACCCAGGATAATAGCGATTAAAAATGTAAAATATCCGGGTATTTCGATTATAGGGCCCAGCATTTCCAGAATAAAGAAATAGGGGAAGGCAAACATGCCGATAATGCCATAACGTGGATTCATGAACATGACCCGGTGCCGGGTTAATACTTCGCACAGGCCCCTTTGCCAGCGGTCGCGCTGGCGTCCCAGAATTTTGGTGGATTCGGGACATTCTGTCCAGGCCACCGGATCAGGCACAAAAGATATTTTATAAGGGATGTTGTTCTCTCTGCAGTGGCGGTGCAGTTTTACCACCAGTTCCATATCTTCGCCAACCGTATCCGTAGCATAACCACCCACTGCTACGACTGTTGAACGCCGAAATACGCCAAAAGCCCCGGAAATGATCAGGGTCGCATTCAGGGCACTCCAACCCATTCGTCCCGACAGAAATGCTCGCAGATATTCCAGGACTTGGAACTTGGCCAAAAGGTTTTTCGGTAAACGTATATTTTTTAACGTGCCGGACTGGATTGTACAACCATTCACAATACGGATAATTCCACCGGCAGCCACTGTTCTGGCATCTTCCAGGAATGGACGGACGATGCGAATAAGGGCATCCCTTTCGAGGATAGTATCCGCATCCATGGCACAGAAAAGGGGAGTACGACAGTATCGCAAACCGGCATTCAAGGCATCGGCCTTTCCACCGTTTTCTTTGTCTATCACCCATAAGTTTGGCTGGTATTTGCTGCGGTATATTCCCCTGATGTCCTTGGAAGGGATATCGGCGATGGAGGCCCGTACATCCGGTGTTAGATCGAATGCTTCCTTGAGCCGTTGGATTGTCTTATCGGTGGAGCCATCGTTTACTACCAGAATTTCATAATCGGGATAATTTAAGGCCAGTAACGACTTGATGGATTCGACACAGTTGGGTTCCTCATTGTAGGCTGGTGCAATCAAGGTTATGGGGGGAGCTCCGGCCGTAGTGATCAATTCCTTCACGTCGATGGCTTTTAAACGGCGGGAATAAATTAGGAGTCCCCGGAAAGCGTATAAACTGGTAACCAGGTAGAAAAAATTCAGGGCGAGAAAATAAAACAAAACCAGAATATTAAATACTTCCAGGATGAATTGAAGCAGACTGATGAAGACAGTAATGATATTTATCCTTCTGAAATGACCTGCTGTACCAGGTGTGACCGACTTCGATTTGACAGGGCAATTTTTTCCAATTGTGTTTGCCCTCCCAGTTTCATTAACGCCCTGGCAGCATGTATGGCCACCCAGGTATTGTTATCCTCAATGCCCTTAATCAGGCATTTTCGGTCAGTCTCTACGCCCAAAAATCCCAGGGTGGAATAGGCGTTGGCACGTACAATAAATTCGGGGGAATCGATCATGGAACGAACCGTATCTAAGTGCTCTTTTCTGCCGGTGGATCTGAGTAACCGTAAAAGGGAGGCCAATAATTCGGGATCCTTTTCAGAATTGATCACTTCATTGGCCACATCAGCTGATTTTAGGTCCATAAGTTTTTTTAAGGCATCAGAACAGGCCGTGCGCACCATATTGTCCTGGGTTGGATCTGCAAGTGTGGCCCTCAGGTATGAAGAAGCACCCTCGCCGAATAAGGCCAGTAAGGCGGAAAGATAGCTCATGCTCCAATTTTCAAAACGATGGATGATAGGCAGGATAAACCGGACATTATCCGGATATTCCTTGCGAGCCAGAGCACGGGCGGCCAGCATGGATACAATAGGTGCGGGGTCGTCCAAAGCTTCAATGACCGGCTGGATATAATCGGGGAAACCAAGAACACCTAAAGTTTGGACAGCCCTGGCGCGGAGTTCCGGAGGCCCCTTTTTCACTCGACTTTCCAGTAGATATAGGTAGGGTTTTGCCATACTTTTAATTGTGTTAAATTCTTCTCCGCGGACTCGGCGGGCAAAACGCAACAAATACTGTAAAAAATATAAACGCTCCCTGGGATGGACTGTGGCCCATATCTGCTCCGCCTCTAATTCATTAGCCATAATATCAAATATCAACCTTTCCCACTTCCTTTCCAGTTTCTGCCAATGCTTTTCTTTTTG
This sequence comes from Fidelibacterota bacterium, assembly GCA_022562455.1. GTDB lineage: Bacteria > Fidelibacterota > Marinisomatia > Marinisomatales > SCKK01 > SCKK01. The sequence goes on from JADFPG010000087.1 coordinate 5,538, forward strand.
AATATTTTTTATCCTCAAACCGATGACAATGAAAGAAAGGATTAAGGTAAAAATAATAATGATGGCAATGGTCACAATAATTACCTGCAGGGTCAATTCCACGTGGAAAGGAAGCTCAGAATCTTGTCGCAGCCAGTCTAACATGCTGATGTTGTATATAATATGATAACTGAATTGTGGAAAATCATATCAATAAAATCATAAACGGTTGTATGATCGGATAACAGGAGAATGTCTTGGAAAAATAGCCAAAGTTACTCGGATAATCATAGAATATAACCAGCTATGGCTTCAGCGCTGTATATGCTTTTCCAAAATATAGACAATCAAAAACGCAGTTGTTAAAGAATTAAATGTGCTGATATGATCGCACGGAAAATGATCAATTGTCCATGGTTCATTTTCATCGAAGCAGCTTACGTACACGGGCTAACAATTCAGTTGGAGAAAATGGTTTGAGCATATAGTCATCTGCTCCCAATTCCAATCCCCTTACAATATCCTTTTCAACTCCCATGGAAGTCAGCATCATGATTGGCATAGATTTAAACTTCGGGATTTCCCGCAACCGCTTTAATACTTCAAATCCGTCCATACCCGGCATTTTCACATCCAAAATTGCCAGAGACACTGGAATTTTTTGAAAGGCTTCCAGAGCTTCTTCACCATTTACAAAATGATGAACCTCAAATCCTTCTTTTCGCAAGCGGTGAAGTACAAAATCTGCCGTAAGATCATCATCCTCTGCCAGTAGAATTGTTTTACGCATTTCGCCTGCCAGGTCAGCATCGATGGCGATGCGATTACGACCTGCATCTTTGGCAAAGTAAAGTAAGGAATCGGCTTTGGAAACAACTGTATCTACTGAATCATCTCCCTCAACAGTGGAAATGCCTCCCGAAAAACTGCATTGGATTATCACACCATTGTCAGTTATGAAAGGGGTATCTGCCAAAGATTGTAACATTTTTTCAAGCGCAATCTTGGTGTCCCGGGAATCTGAATTGTACAATAACATAACGAATTCTTCACCACCCCACCGGGCAATAACATCCGATTTACGGAGAGAATTAGTGATCATATCCGCCACATGTTTTAATACTTCATCGCCAACCTGGTGCCCATAAGTGTCATTAATCGACTTAAAATGATCCAGATCCACAAAAGCCAGGGAAAGGGGACTTTTTTCCCTGAAGGAAAGGGCTTTAAGGCGTTGGAAAGATTCGTTGAAGGAAGCCCGGTTAAGCAGGCCGGTCAGTGAGTCAATCCTGTATTCCCGGAATAATTGTTTTGCTTTCTGTAGTTTGGAAGAAACAGCGGCGGATAAAAGATCGGGATCGACCGGTTTCTCAAAAAATTCATCGGCTCCAAGGGCAAAACATTCAGTTTTAATTTGGGGATGGCGTTTCGCGGAGAGTACAATAATCGGAATGTGGGCGGTATAGGTATTCTCTTTTAGCTTCATTATAAAATTACGGCCATCCGTATCCGGGAGGATCAAGTCCAGGATAATTAAGCCTATTTCATTTTCCTTAAGTATTTCCTCTCCCTGCGAACCCGTTTCCGCTAGATGAATCTTAAAAAGATGATCATCGAGGGTTGTCTGAGTGATAAGGGCGTCCTCAGGGTTATCTTCAATAAGTAATATATTCTGTTTTTCCTGCATTTCCTCTGCCACCAGGTTGCGTAAATACCGGATTAACTCGTCTAATATTTCAGGCATGTCTTTCGTTTTACAATCTTCAAGACGTCCTGAGATTTCTGTAATTTTAGGGTACCCGTAAGTGGCTCCCGAACCACGTAGGGAATGGGCAATTCTTCTGGTAGATTCTTCTGTGTCCCGTGGGTTATCTTTGAGAACTTTCAGGGCTGAACTGAGGGCATCAATCCGGGAGAGCAATCCTTCCATGTAATATTGCTGTAAATCTTTCATAACTCCTGCCTCAATTTTTCGATTTGTTTAAGTGTCAAATCTGTAACTTCAGATAACTCCTGCAATAAATTACCTATTTTATCAGCCTGACCGGACTCAGTAAGCGTTTCTATCTGTTCAGCAAGGGACTGAACACTTCTGGCGCCGATATTAGCGGCGCTCGATTTCAAAGAATGCACGGACCGTTCAACCATATCCAAATTACCCACATCCTTTCCGAACAAAGCAGATTCAACTCTCTTGGGCGCGTTTTCAAGAAAAAGATCAAAAATTCGTTTTAAGAGAATATTTCCGCCAGTCTTTCTCAAGTTGGCAATTACTGAAAAATCCAGTTGATGAGAATTATTCATTATTCTGATTACCATAAAATTAATATTAATGTCTGGAATATCCTTTTATGATTAATGAGCCCACTCTGAAAAGGTCGAATTGGCATAAATACCGTTTAATATTTATTCTTTACTCTGACATCTCTGATACGGTCATTTTTCCCAACAGGGCGGGGAGATATGGTTCAAAAGCCAAAACATTGGGATTTTAATCCCTTGTACGGAGCGGACACTAGTTATAAGAGGGCTTTGCAAAACCCTTTGCCCAAATTAAAAAGTGCAAAATTCGCCTGCTTTTCGTTAGAAAACTTGTCCATAGCCCCGCTATTGACTACGTTTCCTGCCTTAATCAGGCAAATTTTACATCTTTTTTCTTCACACATCAGGTTTTGCAAAGCCCTCTATAAAAGAGTTCACATAAGAAAATCCTCGGTAAAATTTTCATGATTTCACATTACAAATTAGTTGATTATGTATACAATCAGTAATGTCTAGTAAAACTGGTTAATGGGGCTGGAACTCCCCGAAGTTGGGATAAAGTATTCCGACAAAATTGATAATAAATCGAGGAGAACCAGTCCATGTATGAAATTAATACGATTATGTTAGAACTTCTTAACCTTTTTCCGAGATATGAATTTGAGAAGCATGAGAAAAGGTACGATGGCAACCATTGCACCAAGTATTTCAGCGGTTGGCAGCAGTTGATCACACTATTATTTGCCCAGGAAGAATTTGAATCCATGCGGATTATTTTGAGGATAAAGTAGAGGAAAAACCTCAAAACACCACTTTCCATAGTCACTTGGGCCTAATCTATACATAACTGGGAATAATAGGGAAAGTATAGTAGCGGGAATAAGAGTTTTATGGACTAAAATTCCCATGAACTTTCGAAATGTTTATTTAAAATGAATAATCCATATTCGCTCTGGCAATAAATGATTGTGTGGTCTTATCACTGATAAATTTTGACCTGAATTCTACTTGGGCATTGAAACTGAGTCTTTCAATTATATTTACCTTCACCCCACCTTTAAATCCAATCCACGAAACGTCCGAAATACCAGTTCCTTTAGCAAAATTTGTTCCTGCTTTTAAAATGTATTTACCTTCATTCATCGCATATTCACCATCGATATTACCGGTATTGAAAACCTGCGAAGCCTTTTCCCCAGGACCTTTACTAAATTCACTGAAATTGGTTGATAAAGACAGTGTGGTTTTTAAAGGAATGTTGTAATAAGTAGTTAAAGAAATGTTTACAACATTTGAAACGAGGCTGGGATCAATATATTGAGGATCGCCGGGTTCGCGGTCAGTGACATTGTCTTTTTTATCTAGTAACATCAGAGTGCCGTTAATATTATGTGACCAATTAAGGAAGAAACGATGGTTTAAATTAAAAGTGAAATGATTGGAGCGAGTGTTTTTTCTATTGTCAGTGTACGTAGAATCGGTCAGTTGCGTAATTTTATTTATACCATTATCCCGATCGATGGTTTTAAAAGATAAGTTGGCGGTAGGTAAACCCGGTCCGGGTAAAATGTTTAATCCCAGGCTGAACGTATTCTGTGATTCTATATTGTCAACAGTGGTCATAATATTATCATCTTGATGTTTGTAGCCCACATTTACCATCAAGCGATTATTTAATAGTTTCAGTTTATCTGATATTGATAATTCTCTTTTATTTTTTACTAAATAAGGATTTCCAAACGAAATAAATTCAGGGCCTACTTGTGAATATTCGATACTGAAATAATTTCCCCAATAATTCAATACCGCTCTTCCTCGAAACGCCAAAGACGGCATAGACATGATTGCTTCAAATAATGAAACATCAGCACTATCTCCAAAGGCACTGGGATCAATAGGTGATAAAGGAACCATATTTAGATTAATGATAAATATATCTGTAATGTCGATAGGATCGAAAGGGATCAGGTCTAAATCAATTGAAGAGAGTTTACCGTCAACATCGTCATCAATTAAGGTATCCAATTCTGCCTTGGAAACGGCGCCTCCCCAGATATTGTTATTTGTCAGGCTGAATGCAACTTCACCTTCCAGAACAATCCGTTTTTTATCCAGGTTAAGCCTTAAATCTGTTCCAATCACTAAGTTATCTTTTGGTTTTACTCCACTCCAGAGCTCTCCCGTTTGAATCACAGCGAAATTACTCAACTCGGCGATTGTATATACTTTTCCGGAATCCAAGCCAGAAATTGTTCTGTCGGATTCACTATAAGTGATTGTTGCATTATTCACTTTGATATTTACACTCAAAGTATCATCTCTTGCTTTCAAAAAATGAATACCCCATTGGAATTTTTTTCCCCTGCCAAAGGCTAACCGTCCAGCGAGAACATCCTGTTTATAGGTATACCCCTGGCGTGACAGCGCCAGGAATTTGTTACCATCATCATCTACATCGACGGTGTAATTATATGAATTATTTAATCCACCCTGGACGGTACGGTTGATTTCCCCTTTGACTATATGAAGATTAAACCATCCCCATGTTAAAGCAGCATCTAATCCTCGAATCCTTTTGCCGCTCATGGTAAAATGAGATAATTGTGGATTTGTATCACCTAAATTCAAAGCCAGTATATCTCCAAGATTGAATTTGAATCCGAATACATTACGCGGCTGGTAGAGTAAATTTTCTTGATTTGTCAGTTTTATTTTGGCGTTAAATTTCAACTTTTCGTATGCAGTTCCTTTAAAATCGAAAAACAACTGGCTTACACTTAGACTTTCTTCATCAATCTGATCAATGCTCGTGCTGGTCCGCAGCTTTCCGGAATATATGATTGGATCAATTTTCTGTTTAATCTCACCCGGAACAAAAAATGACCAAGTAATTGAATTCCCTTCACCGGTAAATAGTTCAATTTCATGCTTGCCAGGATCTATAAATGAGATATAATAGCTTATCATTTCATTATCAACAAAAGCGGAAGATGTAATATTTTTACCATCTAAAATAAGTTGAACATTTTCCGCTTTGATATCTGTGATATTATAAAATGAAGCGGCAATTAAAATATTTCTATCCATGACTTCTTCGCCCGGTTCCGGGCTCATGATTAACACCGAGGATTGAGACAATAAAGTGGACGAGAGTATCAGTATTATTCTAAAATATTTCATATCGAGTCTTTACTAATTGATTTGAATAATTATGTGTTTAATATTTCCATTATCGTCTTCAATTTCAAATCGAAGCTCCTGGGGTTCATCTTCAGAAGTTCCTTCCTCTTCAAGGAAACCTTCTAAATCATCTTCTGTGGTTTCTGTAACATCTAAAGAGCCGTCAGGGGTGGAGGTCACCGTCTCACCTTCTTTTACTTGTGTTGTTTCACCCGTGATGGAATTAGTGACTTCGATGAGTCCTTTGATAAGAATAAAAATATCCCCTTGAATGGGGTCAGAAGAAATAAAAAGGTCTGTTCCCTTCACAGAAGCGACAGAGGTGGGTGTTGAAATTCGAAATTCTTTCCCTTTCTGCTTAGCAATATTTGCTGAAAATTTTCCATAAGCTATATCCAACTCTTTATTAATCCCGAAATTACTGCTTGTACCC
>JADFPG010000088.1 GCA_022562455.1 Fidelibacterota bacterium
GTCTAAACTGTCCAGTGGACTTTTGATTCTGCCAATGCTCTGTTTGCTAACATGGGTATATATTTCCGTTGTCTTACTACTCTTATGCCCTATCCCGAAATTTCGGGACTGAATATACCTCAAGTCAGTTCCGCTTTTAAGCAGGTGTGTCGCAGGACTATGTCTAAGACTGTGTACCGAGACCTGTTTTTGAATTCCTGTCCGCAGGATTCTTCGGACTATCCAGCATGCTTTTGTGAAAACCTTATCAACTGTTCCCGGTGTTATATGTTTGTGATTGTCCTGTCCTGGAAACAACCACTTCTTTGGTCTGTACTTCTCCCCGTCGTTCCACCTAATCATAAAAATATCATTTACAATGTCGTGCTTTTCTATGGATAGAGTTGCCATGGCTTTACCCAATCTGAACCTCGGTCTTGGTGAATCTGTAAATTTCCAAGAACAGGCTCATAAATTCGCTCAGAGATCAACTACCACTTACCGTGTCTAACCCCGTCAATCTGTTTCACTTTTCGTCTCTTTAACTATGTTAATTGATTTCTTCTTGTGGAAGAATCTAACTTACTGAATTTACAACCCAAAATGTTCGTGGGATACAATTATCACCAAAATAGCTTAAAATCCCATTTACATCTGATGCATAACACTTTTGGATTTTAGCGTCAGTTCCAGAATAATAAATAGTAGATTCGTGAGTTAGGTAAGTGGAATCCTTTGATATTTTAATACTGTACCGCATTATAGAATATTCTCACTGTTCTTAACCAACACTGAAAGTGTCCAAAGGACGATGTGCGTCCAATGGATGCTGTGCATAAAACATATCTGCAAAGACGTCATAAATGGCGACGATATAAATTCTTTGCACTTTTCCCTGTACAATAAAGTAATTACTGTTTAACTTTGATAAAAGATATGGGGGAATAATAAGACCTATGAAATTAAAACATTTTGTCCTGACTGTTGTGATCCTAATCAATTCAGGATGTGATTTAAAGAAACAGGTAGATGAAGCCATAATTGACATATCAGGGAAAGTTACCGATGAGGGTCAACCAGTTAAAGGTGCGTTAGTATTATTAGTAGAAAGTGCGGATGTATCTGAAGGGTTCAGTCTGGCTAATGGAAGCATTACAAGTAGCAACGGTAATTATATAATTCTAGACGTCGATGAAGGAGATTACTATATCCTCGCCGTGGATGATGTCAATAGTAATTTGCAGTTTGATGCTGACACAGACCGGATAGGTTTTTATGGTGTAGATCCTAGTACGAATGATATAACACCTGATCAAATAACCATCTCCGACCAGGACATTGAAGATATTGACATAGTGGATTTATATTCTTTATAACAAATCTTGAGTATTTAACTAAACATCCGTCGCCATTTCGGTCGTTGTCATTTTGTTTTGGCTTTTAGGTGAATTGCGGGAAAGTTATCATAAAGAAGCAAATGGCAAGAGCGAAGAAGAAATACTATGTATACGCAATTGAATTAGATAAAAAAGTCAAATCGTTTAGAAAGATTCGTCAGGCTAATCCACAAAGACTGTCCAATAAACCATGGGTATATATTGGGCAAAGCTATTATCCACCAGAGATTAGATTTGAGCAGCATAAGGAGGGGTATAGAAGTAACAAGTATGCCAAGGAATATGGAATTGCATTTAAGATAGGGTTCAAAGGGAGGGGTTTCCGCATCTTCCATAGCACAACCAATGATCCTGTAAGTCAATTCTTTGTACAGCAAATCAGCTGTTTCAATTCACCGAACAATAAATCTGTGTAATTGGTCGTTCCTATTTCTTGAATGGTTCAAAACTGACAAAATCGGCATGATGAACAATAATAGACTCCACTGTTCGCCTCCCGAGATCTCCTTCCTTTGAGTGAGTAGCTATGATATGCTGAACCTCCGCTGGAATTCCAAATCGATGGGCAATAGCAACACCGCTAAATGGATGACGAATCATCCTTCCCTCAGCACTGGTCGTCAACTCGCCATTAACAATCTCGTATTCTTGTAGCTTACCGATATCAATCAAAATGGCGCCGGCAATGAGTGTATCCATGTCGATATTTACTTCATCTCCAAAGTTGTCCTTCATGGTTTTTGCTATCTCAGCGGCAATCTGCACCGTCGTCCGTTTATGATTCATAAAAGATATTTTACAATCCTCTATCAAAAGTGAGAATGGAATCGTTCGGAGATCATCGGGGGATAAGGCGCTCTTTTCGATAGCGTATTCCCAGCAATCAATGACTTTTTCCTGCAGATCATCATTTTCGATCCAATTAATTTCTGGCCAAAGCTCTATAACTTTTTCTCTCATACTCCCTCCTTCAAAATTGAACAATTAATATTTAAGATTTTTTCATTTTCATGGTCTTCCGAATAGAATAAAAAATTGCCTTGAGTTCATTAGCTTCTATTAACAATTGTTCAACTCTGTCATATTTTATCAATTTTTCCTCATTAATGAATTCCATCCAAAAGACTGATTCATCAGCTTCTTCTAAAACGATACTAATCTTTGCTGTAAACGCAGCGTCTGACTGTGCAAGAACTGCCGCTCTGTAATTTGCGGCAACAGATGTTGAACAGCGAATTAATTGTCCTTGAATATGCTTTCACAATATCGATTTTGGTAAAGAGATACCTAACTTCACACACCGATGGGCAAAAAACGCTGTTCGCTTTATCAATTCTTCCTTGTTCACTTAAACATAATCTTCAATCTAGAATCTTAAATATTGAATCAATAACCGTTCCATCTACCCACTTCACTACACCGATAACCTCATCGGTTAGTTGTGGTTTTTCTGGTGGACCACCCACGAGTTCATCCACCTCCGCTTTAATTTCTTCAATAGGATGAATGGGTAATCCGCTCCTTTTAGTTGCTTCAATCAAATCTTCTCGAATCGGGTTAATGGCAATGCCCCGCTCAGTGACAATAACATCAATTAGTTCCCCAGGTCCTACAAGGGTTGTCACCTCATCAACGATGATGGGGATACGATTTCGGAAGGAAGGGATAGGAAGAATCGTGCACCGACTGAATAGACAGTTCTGCCATCCGCCGATTCCGTGCAGTAAATATCCATCGGAATGTGTTACTACATTGGCATTAAAGTTCACGTCAACCTCTGTGGCACCCAAAACGACCACATCCACCATGGATGCAAAATTCCCCTTCCCATGCCAGTTGTAGCTGGTAAATGGAGATGTATTCACATGATTGGGATTTTCCCGCATGGAGCGGACGCCATCCAGATCAAAAGTCTGTCCATCGAGGATGTAATCAGTGAGCCCTTCCTCAAGCATTTCCACAAGATACTTCGTGGAACCTCCTCGGATAAACCTCGCCTTGGTATGGGCTTCCTTCATCAATTCTCGTAGATAAGTGGCAAAAGCTAATGCCGTTCCACCCGCGCCTGCCTGAAAGCTGAATCCATCTTTTATAATGCCTGCTGCTTGAACGAATTTGGCTGTCAGCTCCGCAATGTATAGCCTGTCAGGGGATCGCGTGAGACGAGTTGTACCCGATACAATCTTTTCGGGGTCACCAATTTTATCCAGCACGACCACATGATCGACATTCTGCCCCTGGATCTGCCATGGAATACATGGAAATGGCACCAAATTATCTGTTACCACAATTACACTATCAGCATAAAGGGAATCGACCAATCCAAAGCCTAACAACCCACACGCTGAGGGACCTCTATCACCGGTTGCATTCCCAAATGGATCAGCTGTTGGAGCTGCAAGGATGGCAATATCGATGTGGACTTCCCCATCCTGAACCGCCTGCCAGCGACCACCGTGACTCCGTAACACCGCTGTACCATTCATGTTACCTTCAGAGGCAAACCGTCCAAGTGGTCCGTTGAGCGACCCCTCTACCCAACGCACAACTCCATTTTTCATATGCTCAATGATAGGTTCATGACACGGGAAAGCAGCGGAAGGAAACCATCGAATGTCTTTGACACCCATTTCAGCCACTATATCAAAAACCTGATTCATGAGCAAATCGCCATTCCGGAAGTGATGGTGAGAGGAGATAGTCATGCTATCCTTCAATCCGCACTTCTCCAGAGCTTCTCTCAAAAAATCCACTACCTTGTTACCATCCATGGGATAATCTGAACACATACGAATGGGAGATGATGCCTTTTCACCGGAGGGCTTGTATTTCCCAACACCTTTGAAGGGCACCTGCTTGACCTGATTGACCTCAAGTGGGACTAACCTACCAGCAGCATTCTTAACGAACTCAACGCCACTCATTGCGAAAACTCATAATAAGACTTTATCTCGAACAGAAATCTTTCCCAAGTTACACGGATATTCTCAGCTAAAGGTAGCAGCCGAGCTTCTTCAATGCGAATTGCATATCCGTGAATAAAGAAATGTCGAAATAAGAGGAATTCATAGAGAATGTTTTTCATCTCATCGGAAATTATCTTTTGCTCGCCACAGCTTTCTAGTATGTCCTTATGCCAGGTGTCGGACTTTTGCAATGGAACCTTCTTTTCCTTGAGTATCTGTTTCAAGATGTTTTCCATACCATTATAGACATTCTGCAAAATGGTTGCCATGGCAGCGAGTTCTGGGAATGTCTTCTCTTCTACTAATAAAAGGTTGGGCATTTCCTTAAGAGTGTATATAACATTTTCGATCTCCGCTCTTATTTTCCGCTCTAAACTAACCATAGATCACAACACCAGTCTCTTCAACAATGTCGTTAAAAAGCGATTTGTAAGAAAGATCCACTAAGTCCACAGGCTTAGGCATTCTCATATAAAGTTCCCCGTAAAATTTGAAAAAAAGTCCCGGTGCAACTCCTTTCACACCCAGATCAATGTCATTGGGGTCATCTTCTTCTAAGGCTGACCCAAAGAGGATGATCTTTGAAACATTATATTTTTTCGCACATTTACGAATAATTTTTTTATCTTCCTCTGATATCATTTTCCTTTATCCCTCCAATTTTTAACCAGCAAATCAGTAGCTATTGCAAGTTCCACTGTCTGTTGTGCCCGTTTTACGACGGGAGGATCAATCATTTTACTCCCCAGGGCGACAACCCCAAGTCCTTTTTTTTGAGCTTCCTTGTACGCCAAAGCAATCTTTTTCGCTTTTTCAATTTCATCTTGGGTAGGTGCTAATTCCTGGTGTATCACTCGAATTTGCCGAGGATGGATACATCCAACTCCATCAAATCCAAGAGATTTCGAATTTTTCACGAACAATCTTAATCCTTCCTCGTCAGCAACATCACTGAAGACGGAATTAATGGCTTGGATCCCGGCAGCCCGAGCAGCGTTCAGAATGATATTCCTCGCAAAAAAGGTTTCACTTCCTTCATCTGTCCGTTCCGTACCGATGTCTGCCGTATAGTCTTCCAATCCGATAGTAAGCGCCACATTATTGGGGGAAGCCTCAGCAATCTCCAGGGCTTTCAATACGCCCCGGGCACTCTCAATGATCGGCATCAAATAAACAGGGTCTTCTCTACCACATTCCATGCAGATTTCAGCGATTCTTTTGTCAACGGCTTTGACCTGGTCTGCACTTTCTACCTTAGGGATTAAAATTACATGCACGTTGTGAGGCACTAAAAATTCCAAATCTTTGATGCCCATTTTTCCCTGATTAATACGCACCATCCGTTCCGCACCAAAAAAATTAACAGACCGCAGAGCATTTCTTACGACATATCGTGTTGCATTTTTTTCACTGGGAGGGACAGAATCCTCAAGATCGAGAATAATCCCATCAGGTTTATGAATTCCGGCGTTGAGCATTAACTTGGGTTGATTCCCAGGTATATAAAGGCGACTGCGGCGAAATCTGTCTCGTGTAGAAGCTTCTTTACAAAAATCTTTCATGGGCGGGAGAGATTCAGTGATGAGTTCAGGATTTGCCATTTTTAGAGCTGCTTCGATACGAGCTGCGATAATAAAGGGAACTGCACCAAAGTCTTCGATGACTAACTTTCCCGTATCTACGCCAAGATTCTTGCAAACGGACTCAGTTTGCTCTTTTATCGATTTCCCATAGAGAGCTCCAACTTTGCTCTGGATTTCGATGGCAAGAGGCTGCCTACTCGGTGAATAGGAAACACGGAGATCAGACCGGACTGAATTTAGTTTTGATCCAACTTTAAAAATATGAGTCATGATAAATTACTAAGATTTTTATTTGAATTTAGTTATTGATACGGGCATATAAAATGAGTTATGAGTAATTCAAATTCCTATTATGTGGATAAAAACTGTTCAAATCTCACCAATCCTGATTAAATCACGCCACGAAGGTACACCCTGCCCGACGATCAGGCGGGGAATTAATACTAAATTTTTCAAGAAGTTAGTGAAAAATGATCGTTTTTATTTTCTCAAAATACTATCATAATAACAATCAACTTAAGTAATATTATACCAATCCATGATCAGAAAATGAATAAATGTTATCTCCTGCAATGATAATATGATCATGGATTACCACGTCTATTGATTTTGCTGCATCTTTCAACTTTTTGGTTATTTCAATATCCTCTTTGGATGGTTGAGGATTTCCGGAGGGATGGTTGTGGACAAAAACCAGAGCAGCAGCTTTATTCTTCAGGGTCCGCTCGACTACTTCCCTTGGATAGACGGCAGAAGCAGTCAATGTTCCCTCAAAGAGCTCCTCCATCGCTATGATTTGGTTTCGACCATTTAAAAACAGTACCATGAAAACTTCTTTGCTCCGATCCCGTAAGTTTACTTTAAGGTAATCGATAACTTCCTCGGAAGATCGTAGATAATCTTTTCCAATAGCCCGGTCACTGAGATAACGAATGGCGATGGCTTGTGCAAGCTTGAGACCGAATATATTTTTCGAACCCAACCCATTAATTTCTGCGAGTTCTGTTGCAGATGCTTCCAAAACTCCCCGCAGCGAACCAAACTTTTTTAGCGCTTCTTTTGCGGTTTTTTTACAATCTTTTCGAGGTGTACCGAGGGTAATCAGGAGTTCAACAATTTCATAATCATGAAATCCATCGAGCCCTGATTTTAGAAATTTATCCCGTAATCGTTTGCGATGACCTTCGCTTGAGGAATTAACCGGAGACATCGTTCTTCATTCGAATAAGTTTTTGCTTTAACTCCCTAAATTCTCGAACATTACCGGTTCTGATCTCCCCGGCTGACCACTTCAGTTCGAAGTCTTCCACACTATCCTGACCCCCGTTCTTTTTATACAGCAAATATAATTCGTCCCTTTCTTTAGGTTTGTTGCGATGTAGAGAGGCGACAATATTATAAATCACATCTCCCAGAATATCATCAATAATGGTAGGGGGTATCTTTTGAGTAAACAAATTCTGTTCAACACCTGAAAACCTCATCCCTTTGATAACATAATCCTCAAATGCTTCGTATGCAATGGGGGCAATTTTCTTGACAATACTTGCCATTGCGTTCGCATAGACTCTGATTTCATACTGGGCATGATCATCCATTCGGAGACTCAGGAAATGGAATATATTGTGAAGGTCGTTTTTCCAGTACCATTCCGTGTAAAGATTGACAGGCAGGATGGAACGGGCTAACTCTCTGGCAATGCCATCTTCACTTAGTTCACTATACAGAGCGAAAGATTTTTCTGAAATCTCTTTAAAGTACTTGATCACCTTCTCTTTCAATTCATCCGGGACCTTCTCCATTTCACGGCCCTGCTTGTTCAACTTACTCTGAAAATGGATATCTTCCTTTTTGGGGATGTAAAACTCGTCTCTTGCCTCAGAGTATCGGAGGCTATATTCATTGATATTCGCCGTCCGATGCCTTACCCACTGGCGAGCGACAAAGATAGGCATTTTGGCATGGAATTTAAATTCTACCATTTCAAACGGAGTAGTATGTCTGTGGCGCATGAGATAACGGATCAATCCACGATCCTGTGAAACTTTTTTCGTCCCTCTTCCATAACTGACCCGAGCAGACTGGACAATAGCATCATCTCCACCCATGTGATCAACAAGACGAATAAACCCATGATCCAGACAGGGAATTGCTCCTTCGGGATATTTTGAAGATTTCTCCATTAAACAAATTCTCTACGTTAAAATTTCAAGTACCTTATTTACTGCTTTGGAGTATCCGGCTATCAGACCAGGTGAAATTAAGGTGTTTTCGTTATTGTACGTAACCTTTTTGCCGTTCAAATTAATAAGCGTCCCGCCTGCTTCATTAATTATGCAATGTCCGGCACAAATATCCCACTCATTTTTGGGTTTCAGGGAAGCAAAAATATCAGATTTTCCGGCAGCAGTCAATCCCAATTTATAGGCGACACTTCCAATCGGTTTTAACTCCTTAAACTGATCTCGAAAGGGATCCCATAACCCATGTCTTGTTTCTGTTCGACTGTTTAGAATCACCATTTCAGAGGGGTTTTCTCTATTCGTACAACGAATGGATTCACCATCAAGCCAAGCTCCCTCACCCCGACAGGCGGAAAATGTCTCTTTTGTCACCGGATTATGTAACACGCCAATGTATGGTTCATGATTAACAACAAGAGCAATACTGACTACAAACTGAGGAACCCCTTCAATAAATTCCTTTGTACCATCTAAAGGATCAACAATCCAAACTCTCTCTTTCGATAGTCGCTCGGGGGAATCTACTGTTTCCTCCGATAACCAACCGATATCAGGAAACGCTGAAAGTAAAACCTTTTTCAGATGATTATCAGACGCGTGATCTGCCGTGGTTACAGGATTATGATAACTCTTATCCCGGATCTCATATTCAGACTTGTAATAGCTGCATATAATTTCACCAGCTTCCCAAGCGGCTTTTTTTGCGATCTTCAGTTCGAGATTCATCATAAAAAGTTAGACACAAGTCCGGGATATAACCGAAGGATTTTTAGCTGACTTTTTTAGCCTGATCTATTCACAAAGACACAAAAAAACAAAAGTGATGAAATCATTTCGTCCGCAGGATCCTTTGGACAAATCAAATGTGAAAGTTTCTCTTTCACTAATAAACATGTAAAAATAATATCAATACTTTTATCCTATTTTGGGTAATTTAGGTAACAGTAAATAGGGTTTGGAATAAGTTTGGATAGGCAATATTTTCCCGCCGGTTTTCGGGGTGTAGCGCAGTCCGGTTAGCGCACCTGCTTTGGGAGCAGGGGGTCGAAGGTTCGAATCCTTTCACCCCGACTTTAGTAAAAACAAAGAGATACAGCGTTTTCGTCGTATCTCTTTGTTAGTTTTGGCTACGATTTGGCTACAGAAACTACAATAAATGAAGGTAAATATGGGTAGTTTCAAAGTTAAAATGACATAAAATTTTCATTATATCAAATAAAGGTAAGCCCTCTTTTGAGATTATTGAAGCGTGTATCAAGCTCAAAGGACGTAATGCGGATACTATATAGGGAATAACTGTTTGACAGTCTATTTTCTATTATTCCTTATTTTCCGCTATTTTCCGAACATATATACTTGGGGATAACTACGGGTATATTTACATTATAGCATATTGGATAGTATAGTCAAATACATTGTATATGTTAATCAACTCACAGGGTTTGTATTATTTAAAAAATTATCTAGAATATAAATGGAAAAAGTATTTACAACATCTTCAGCCTATTTAGGTATTTGGAACACTTTACCAGAAACCTTTAGAAAGGCATTTAATTTAAAATTAAAAGAAGAACTTAAGTTAATTAAAAATATCTCTATTGAGGTTGAGACAGAGGAATTTTATCCCATTGATGATCCAAAGGTGCAGAGTTTTACTGCAATTGTGGATAAAATTATAAGTCGTGGACATCCAACTTATATCAATAAGTTTTACGAAGACAGAGTAATAAAAATTTTAGAAAAAAATGGATTTGTTTTTGAAGATTTAAAAATCACTACTAATGGAAGAAATATTGGATATAGAATAAAATCTTTACCCCCCAATTTTAATCATGAAAACGAGTTAAAGATTATTCACAGATTAATATTTTCAAAATTCAACAATTCATTAACAAATCACCAAATTACTCAAAGTGTAAATGAAGAAGATGCTCCTATTGTTGGTCCATCTGAAGATAAGTTTTTTGAAATATTAGGAGATAGTATTTCCCATAAACTGCAATCAAATATATTGAGGCAGCCATTAATATCTGATCTAATTGGGCAAGAAATTGACCCCATAATTAATAGTAAAGTAGATTTTGCATTGAATTTTGGAGATTTAAAACTCGTGATTGAAATAGATGGAGGAGAGCACGAGTTTGATGAGGCTGTAAGAGAACATGATGAAGAAAGAAAAGCTATACTTGAATCCAACGGGTGGGATCTTTGGCGCCCAAAAAATGAGGAAATTCAAAAGGGTGCTTCAGAATGGATAAAAAAAATCAAAAATATCGAACAGGATTCAATCATAAATGAAGAAAATGAACTATTTCTTCAAAAAGAAATGGATTCTATTGCATGGCTTTCTCTAGTACACCCTCATTTAGTTCAAAGAGCAACTAAAGCGATTAATTTGATAATCAATCATGGGAAATTTCCACAAGGCAAAAACGCAAAAATATTAATTGTTGAGGAAGATATACCTGTTATTATTGAAGCTTTATATGAATTATATGAAATACATGAAAATTTAAAAATACTCTCAGATGATATATGTGATTTGCCTTTTCTGGAAATTGAATATATTGGAGCTGGAGTGAGAATAAAGCCTCCAAAAAGTAAATATTTATCTTGGAAAAAGGTGGTAAAACCACAAAAAAAATATGATTTAATATTAGATCATAGTTTCACGTTGAGATCGGGACAAATTGGGTTGATGGAAGAAAAATTGAAATTAACCACGCTGAATAATTTCGTTCGTTTAAGATCTGATCCAACTGTTTCCGAAGATAGAAAAATGCTTTGGGCTAATACCATTAATTATAATTTACAAGATCTCGAAAAAGCCATTTTGTCATTAAAAACTGATGACCCCTTAAAAATTCCGAAAAATAAGTATGGAGCATTAAGATATTTTCTTAAATCTATATTTAGGAAGGATGATTATTGGGATGGCCAAGTAATGGTGATCTCTAGATTGCTTCTCAAGAAAAACACTATCGTTTTACTTCCGACTGGTGGTGGAAAATCTCTCACATATCAAATTGCTGGGCTTTTACAACCTGGCGTCACAATAATTATTGATCCTTTGGTTGCCCTCATAAGTGACCAGGTAGAGAATTTGAATATGATGGGATTTGATAGAGCTGGATTTATTTCTAGCTTGTTAGAAAG
>JADFPG010000089.1 GCA_022562455.1 Fidelibacterota bacterium
GGGGGAGCTTGAGTCAGCGACGAAAGAGCTTATCCAACAGGGGACTATCCTGCTGTGGTCCGCTTTCGAGGTGCTGTTTCGCGACGTATTTGAGTTCCATCTGAATCTCAATCCATCTATGGCCGAGGTTTTGGCCCAACACACATCGACTCGAAAGCGTTTTGAAGTGGAGAGGTTCTCCCTCGATACACTTGTGAAGTACGGATTTGATCTTTCGAACCATGTGGGTACGGTGCTTGTTTCCCAACGGGATTTCGGTGACCTTCCCACGATAAAGACCGTGTACTCTGTATTATTCCCGTACTCAGGTGATCTCCTAGAACGTCTCAACGATCCCGATCTCTGGCTTCTGTATCAGCGCAGACACCTACTTGTGCACCGCCCGGGGAATCGTCGATCAAACCTACCTCGACAACACCAGCGACACCGCTCCGATCAACGGACCTCTTCTCCTGAAGCCCAAGGATTTTGAGGTGCACTTCAAGGTCGTCCTCTCGGCCGGAGAAGCTCTACTATCTTGTCTCCCGGTCGTGAGCGGACACAGGGATGGTGCGGCCTAACAAGCGCCTACAGCAGACGAGAAGAACGTACAGTGCCAGAAATAAAGTCGATTGGTAAACAAGATAAACGAAAAATGCTTCAGCAATGGAGGCCCGCTGCTGCAGGCAGGGAGGGCGAGCAGGCAGGCGATACATTAAATTATTCGATTGACGGATAAAATCAAACTCTCTGCTCTTGATGTACTACCAGGGATCGAATAAACTTTACCATACCGGTAATAAGCACTAAAACTCCCAACGTGGTTACAATACTTGCACTGGTAGGGAAATCCCACCTGTAGGAAAAATACAGACCAAAATAACTTGTAACTATTGCACACAATAGTGTCGCACTTACAACAAAGCTTTCCTTTTTCACCAAAATAACGACAATAACAGGCGGAACAATAATGAAGGAAAAAACAGGAATAACCCCACCCACCTCAATGGCAAACACAATTGCAAGTACTATGGACAGATAAAAGAAAATTTTCCAAAGCAGAAATGACCTACCTCCTTCTAATTGATGGTTCTCATATTCATGGGTTATCTGGAAAATTCTCCTATACCATATCACACGTATAACGGCGAGAGCGCCAAAAACAACACCCATCTTAATAAGATCACCTTGAGTAACTCCCAATAAATTCCCAAATAGCACCTCCTGAATATCGGCTTGTCCGTGAGGAGTTTTAGAAATGAAGAGGTCTGTCAAAGCTGATGAAACGGCGTAAAAAATCCCGATAATAGCCTCTAATTTCAATCGTTTACCCCGTATTCGGATAAATTAAAGGATGATAGATCCAACAAGTGTGAAAATGATGGGTACACTTATTTCGTTCCACCCCATAAAACCGGCAAAGGCAACACCCAAGTATGAAATCTGTCCGATGGCAAACTTGTCAACATCAACGATGAAATGGTTTCGGCAGGGATGGCGGAATACAAGTCGTATTAAGGAACGATTGTTTTCATGCCTTACATTTTACGCATCGTTTCCTAGTTGGAGGACATTATGCCAGTGCTCTTTCTTCAATAGTCAATCAAAAATCATCGACGTTCTCCGTATTCTGTAAATCTAATACTTTCTTTCAATCCACCCGATAATCCCTTGCAGGATCATGAAGGTGGTAAAAATATACTCCTGCCCATTAATGCGTCATTGCAAGATGCAACACAAACCTTGAGATGTTTATTTCCTGAATGAGTGCGCAAACCCCACCAGGGTTGGAATCACCAGTACGGTCGCCACAAAGCACGACCCCACCCCAATAAAAAGGGCAATACCCATGGAACCCAACCCCCGGTAGGTGGCAAACCACAATGACCCAAAACCCAACATAGTTGTCAGGGATGTCAACAGGATCGCTCGGCCAGTAGAAGCAAAAACTATCCTATGCGCTTCGCCTCCTTCGATCTGATAGCGGTGAATAATGTGGACTCCATCGTCTATCCCAATACCGAGAATCATTGGAATAGCCATAATATTCAACAGGGTAATCTGAAGCCCTGTCAGTTCCATCGTGCCTAACATCAAAACCACTCCAATCACAAGAGGGATGATCGCCAATGCTGCTTTCCTCACACTTCTAAAGTCAGCCAGTAAAATCAAGAAGATAACGACAAACGCCAGTTGCGTTGCCAGTAAACCATCGACTTTGATTCTGTCCATGAGGGTATTAAACACAGGCGGAAGCCCTGTAGCACGGGGACTTACCTCTGCCAATTCATTACTGAACCGTTTCAAGAATTTCATTTCCCATACGTTCTCTTTCGGGAAAACAGATATCAGGAAGCTGTCACCTGATTTACCTACATACTGATTGCGAATCTCGGGAGGGATATCCTCCAGGGTAATGGTTTCACTGTTTGCCATACGCAAGACAGCCGGTTGAAACGCTTTGGCAAAATCCAGATGAAATTGATAAAGGTAATTCATTTCTGCAGATATTGTGGACTCCAACTTTTCTCGAATAGTGGTCAATGTACCGTGGGTAATATCCGACATTAGAGGGCGTAGTTCCTCATTAAGTTCTACAATCGTGGGATCATCTTCATCCGGCACAACGCCCACCAGAAGCCCAGACTTGAGATATACCTTATCTTGTCCCCCCAGAACTGCCATAGATTGAATCTCCATCACATTTGCCTCGAGGCGTTCAATTTCTTCTCTCAACCTATCAAGGCTATTCGCCGTGAATGATCGGGAAATCTTCGCTTTTGCCATCGTATCATGAATTTCCTTTACCAACCTGCGACGTTTATCTTGTTCGTCTTGAGGTGGGAGAAAATCTACAATTGACTGAACCATGCCTGCGGTAGACATATCTTTGGCAATTTCCGTCAGGGTTTGGGCTTCGTGCAAAGTCCTGGCCGTGATGAGGGCGTAGTCAGGACTTATATCGAAAGCCTCAATCATCTTGTCTTGCAGTTCAATGGACTCTAATCCCACGGGCTCCATGTTCAGATAATTGTAATCCATGGTAATGTTCGCACCGCGATATCCTAAAAAGCCAATCACTCCTAAAACAGCAATCATAGAAAACTTCCACCGCTTGGCAAGCCATTGGGCAAAAACTCCTAAGAAACCGTAAGAAATATCCCGAGCGGCTTTTTGTTTTCTCGTCTTCCAAAGGTGCGTCAAGGCACGTTCCCTCAAGATCAAAAGTGTTGGCAAAACCGTGAGAGCGGCAAACATAGTCATGATAACGCCAACCCCCAAAACCAGGCCAAATTCCCGCATTCCATCGGTATCGGCCACCAGCATGGTTAAGAATGCCACGGCAGTGGAGGCCCCACCCGTAATAATGCCAGCTCCGGAGTTTTGGAACGTTGCCAACATCGATTCTAAAACATCTTCACCCCGGGCACGCATCTCTGTGAAGACAGCAATAATGTGGATCGAAAAATCAATCCCCAACCCTACCAGAACCACTGCCATCATGGAGGTCATTAGATTTAGGGTACCCACCAAAAGCCAGGCAAGACCCATAGCCCAGAGAATGCCTAGAATTAGTGTAACAATCGCCAGGATCGGACTCACCACCATTCTGAATGCCACAATAAAGAGGATGAGAATACCCACAAGAGCCAGTAGGGTGATGGTCATGGAGTCGCTTTCCAACGCTGCCATTTCATCCCGCGCGAGTGGTATCGAACCGGAAAGCCCGGCCCGAACACCAAACTCCTTAGCAACACGATGGACAATTTCCTCGACTGCGTTGGTACAATCAATGGATGGCTCTATATCCAGCATCGAAAAAGTTGGCAGTATTTGCAGGATGAGCGTTCGTCGATCCCAACTTTGGAAATAGACATTCCCTATCAAAATAGCATCGGTAGCGGCTTTTCCTGCCCCTTCAACTTCTCCAGCCAACACACCATCAAACTCATCCACCCAAGTCTGAATACCATCTAAGAAACGCACGGCATTCTGTTCCTGCTCCCGACTTGAGATCTTTTCGTCGCTCTGGATATATTCCTTCTCAAAACTGTCGTTGAGGTTTGTGAGGAATCCTATCAGGTTGGGATCTTCAAACAACGTTCGGGTGTTTTCCAAATCGCTGGACTTCATCAGCATGAGCCCATGTGCAGCAAAAAAATCACTTGGTGTTTTATAAACCACTTCTTTCACCCACTGATCCAGAATCTTTATCTCAGGCACAATAGATTCTGCAAAGTCTATCAAGGCCTCTTCGTCCCCCTCCGCCACCACATATAGTGAAGAGGCTCCATCATATTCTTCCATGATCGTATTGAATTCAATCACCATAGGATCATCCTGAGGCATGAGATTGGTGAAAGACATGGTCAATTCAAGTTGAGCCGCCATGCCCCCTAAGATAATCGTAACTATCAGAATCCACAGTAAGGATAACCAGGGTTTGGATACAATGTAATTTGCTGTCGCCCTTAAAATCTTATCTCTCATTGCTTATTTCCCCTTTATGATTATTCGACAAGAATTTCTTACAGGAAAATCATGGGACCTTTTTGCATTATGATCGTGATGTTAAACATAACATCTTTTGCGAAAGATGTCATGTTTTCTCCTCATTAATCGTGATCCCCATTCGTTGCATATCCTTCATGAGCCTCGCCGGATCAACTAAATGTCCCATTATATGTAATCCGGGTTTTTTGATTGACCCATCCAAGTACTGATTTAAACATGCCATCACAGGAATGGCTGTGAACCAATATCCATCATAGTGGGATAATTGAATCTTAATCTTTTCTGGTTCGCCCTCTTTAATTCCCGCCGCTTCCAACTGTAGCAGGATTTGGTAAGGTGAATTGGAAACGGTTGATACTCTTCTATCTGTGTTAAATTGGTTATTTAACTCGTTGGTCAGAGCATTAGCTTTGGTTATATTTCTTCCGGCCAACGTCACATTCACATCTGAATGTTGGAGTAAAATAAGGGCTATTTTACCCCCTGTGTTTCCATAACCGCCTAAGATAAGAATGTCTTCACTCATTCTCACTCCATCTCTCCATAATAAAGCCAACCGGTAGAATTTCTATCCATATTATGAAATAGAAAATAGTCAGACACCAATGACTAAAAAGATATGAAAATCCCAATCCTTCTATCAGACCGGTATATACATAATCATAAAAAACCGCTGGAACCGAGGCATAAAAAGCACACCATACAGACATAATTAACAGATTACTCCACGTACAACAGGAATCCCTGCCTGTTGGCATCTCCTTCAACCATCCTTAAAATATCTTCACATTCTTTGCCAACTTACCCTGAAATTCCTCCGTGCCTCTATAAACAAGCTGGGTAGCTTGTTTTACGTGCAACAGGTATCCCTGTGTACCCAATTCCTATCAATTTTTTTTACCATTTATTTCAGATGAACATATCAGGTTTAACATAACTCCATGACCATTTGTCATATGATGATACAAGTCCCGCATTAACAGGATTATTAAGGACATATTCAATAACTCGTTCGACCTCTGCAGAATCTCTACAGAAGTGATCAAAACTTTCAATAACCCAGAACGGTTTACCTGTTCTGTTCAACATTTTATTTGCTTCCTTAGCTGTGTAACTCTTAATACTATGCATAATATCCCCCAACGCAAAATATTCTTCTCCATTAATTCTCAACGGAGTAAAAACAATGTGAACATGGTTAGACATTACACAATATGAGAGTAAATCATATCTTTCTTTGTCAAAAAACATCATTGATGAACATACCAGTTCTGCGATCGATTCATTTTTCAAGAAATGCAATCCTGTCTTCTCAGAATGCAGATAATCATCAAACTTTTTTATTAAACGCTTTTGTTGATTGTAGTATTTTGTGAATTCATTACTTTTTCTATTCCACGTTTTAAGAATTAATCGATTTAGATTTTTATGTTCAATGCTTAACTCATTTAAAAATCTTTTGGGTATACTTCCGAATAATCTAAATGTGACAAAAAGAGTAGCACCTGGAGGCTGAATGTGAGGTAAATTTCGTTTGTAATATGTTTTCATTATTCTGTTATGTACAACAGGCATTCCTGTCTGTTGGCTTCTCCTTTAACCATCCTGAAAAATCCTCGCATTCTTTGCCAACTTACCCTGAAATTCCTCCGGCACATCCACAAACAAGCTGAGAAGCTTGTTCTATGTACAACAGGCATCCCTGCCTGTTGACCTCTCCTTCAACCATCCTTAAAATATCCTCACATTCTTTGTCAACTTACCCTGAAATTCCTCCACGCTTCCATTAACAAGATAGGAAGCTTGTTTTACGTACAACAGGCATCCCTGTCTGTTGGCTTCTCCTTTAACCATCCTTAAAATATCTCCACATTCTTTGTCAACTTACCCTGAAGTTCCTCCACGCCTCTATAAACAAGCTGGGAAGCTTGTTTTACGTACAACAGGCATCCCTGCCTGTTGACCTCTCCTTCAACCATCCTTAAAATATCCTCACATTCTTTGCCAACTTACCCTGAAATTCCTCCGTGCCTCTATAAACAAGCTGGGAAGCTTGTTTTACATACAACAGGCATCCCTGCCTGTTGGCCTCTCCTTTAACCATGCTGTAAAATCCCCACATTCTTTGTCAACTTACCCTGAAGTTCCTCCGCGCTTCAATGAACAAGCTGGGAAGCTTGTTTTACATACAACAGGCATCTCTGCCTGTTGGCCTCTCCTTTAACCATCCTGAAAAATCCTCACATTCTTTGCCAACTTACCCTGAAGTTCCTCCGCGCCTCCATGAACAAGCTGGGAAGCTTGTTTTACATACAACAGGCATCTCTGCCTGTTGGCTTCTCCTTCAACCATTCTTAAAATATCCTCACATTCTT
Organism: Fidelibacterota bacterium; assembly: GCA_022562455.1. Taxonomy (GTDB): domain Bacteria; phylum Fidelibacterota; class Marinisomatia; order Marinisomatales; family SCKK01; genus SCKK01. Next base: position 6,870 of record JADFPG010000089.1, read on the forward strand.
TGTCAACTTACCCTGAAATTCCTCCACGCTTCCATTAACAAGATAGGAAGCTTGTTTTACGTACAACAATTTTTCATTTTAAAAATATGCCCTTAACCGAATACGAAATGCCCAGTCCTGAATACCAAATTCAGTGTCTTTTTCTCCAAAAGTTTTACTGATAAACAAGCTTATATCCACATTCTCAAATGCATTCCAGTTTACTTGTGGATTGATAGCAACACTTTTGTCATCCAAATTAGCAATTCCAAAAAGTACAATACTTACGAATTCGGTGACATTTTGATTCACCATAAAAAAGAGGTAATTCTGCATAAGGCTATGAGTTTCCCCCGTAAAATAAAACATGTAATGATCGAAGAATAAATCACTGGTATCTGCCCCAATGGAATTATGATAATATTCACCCATTACATAAGTCCCTGAATCGAAGGTATGATCAAGACCGAGAAGATACTCCCCGGAAGCCTCAGGTTTGCTTTTTGAACCAAACAAGCCTTCCCCCCAAAGACCGATTTCGCCGATTTGCCCAACGAAGGATCCCCCCAATAATTTCTCATTCCTGTGAGTAGATAAGGTGTCCTCCGTGCGCCAGTATGGAAACAATCTAAACTGCTCCGCAATATTCAATGTGAAATCAAAACTGCCTATTCCAACCTTCCCTTGAATCATCTTTGTCGTCAACTCCCACGATTCCTCTGGTGACAGGATGAGATCCAGGGACATACGATCTCCTAACGAAATTTCTACCCGAATTGCGTTTACACCCGGTTGTTCATAAGACGGATCAAAAAGATCTTTTCGGAAAAATATATCCAAAGGGTTCCAAGCATAGCCTGTACCCAATGAAATCTGTTGTCTTCCTATGGTGAGGTCCAAACGGTCAAAGCTTGCCCTCAGGTACACGTTATCTAAATAAAGAGTATCACCAATAATGATGGGCATTTCACTGATCCAGAGGGAATCAGGTTCATCTTCCGGTTGAAAAACGGGCTTCCAGATATACTCGGGTAAAAAGTCAAAAAAATTCCAGGTGATTTTCCCATAAAACTTCTGAATATTAATATTTGCACCAAACAGAACTTGATCTGTCGGTCTGGATTCCATGTCTATACGAAGTTTGTTGTAACCAAAGTTGTATTGCTGATTTCTTAGTTGTATCTGATCGAACTCTGATTCGATATATCCAAAAAAGTCTGCCTGTCCAAACAGAAAGACTGGAAATAGGATTATTCCCCATTTCATTTTTTCAAATTCCTTTCACTAAAAAACCCTTTCGGAGGGTTCCAATTATAACTAATGGATTTAATTTCCATCCTCGTTTCAGATCCCTTTAGGTGATTCTTCATGATCATTGTTCTTGCGGTGGGGTAGTTGTCAATCATTTCAATGTTCTCCAGATATAAAGATTTTGCTAACACCTGTTTGTCATCATAAAAATCCATCTGTATGGGGTGGTAGTCTGACCTTCGAATATACAGTATGACTTGGGGATAATCCGACTCATTGGATTCTGTCTCATCGGCTTGAAGCTTCCAGCATTTCTGACCTTTAAATTTCACTTCTCCAAGATTGGTGGAAACGTAATCCTCCTTCCAGGTATCACTCGAACTAAAATCTTCAAAGGTAAAATCCCCACCTTGCACTTTCTGTTTCTTTGCATGTGAGGCAAGTTTTCTTACCCGTTTTGTGCGGGGGAAATACGTCCAGATATCCTCACTATTATTCAGCATTAAAAATGCCTGACCTTTTACGCTGGTTGGTTTTATGTAACGGATCAGTGTTTTTTCACCCTGGTTGGCGGAATACATCTCAAATTCGAATGTGCGTATTTTCCCCGAGGAGGTTACAATCGTTTGTGAAACCACTCCCTTGCTGTTTGTGGGCGATAAGACATCACTCATTTTATCAATGACTTCTTGTCCTGAGGGGATTTGAGCGTGAAGTAGGGAGGAGGGAGCAGGGAGCAGGAAGAAAAAACCGACGATAAGAGCAAAGCAGCCTCGGTGTTGGGGGCAGGAAGATTTTTCAAATTCACACTGCCTGCAAAGACATCTTCTTCCTCTATGTTTCTTGCTTCCTGCTCTCTGCTTCATGCTTTTTCTCATTTTTCTATTCCTTTCATAAAAGAGCGTATTGCTTCCTGTTTGATTTTCTCAAAGCGGTTCTCATCCTTCATCAACATATATTGCCATGCCAGTCCATCCATAAAAGCCATCAGGAGTGTAGCAACACCATCCTTACTCATAGAGCGGAATTCTCCACAAACGATTCCATCTTTCAATATTGCTACAATCTTCTCCCGGAAGTCATCATACATTGTTGCAAGTGCCGTGGTACTGTGTCCATGCCAAAAACCTCTGGCAGCTTGAGCCCATATCTCAGTAACAATCAGAAGGGCATCTCCCATCTGAAGCATCATTTCCAAACTCTCTTCCATTAGAGCGATTAACTTTTCAGTGGGAGATATATCCGAAACAAACAGTTCCTCAAAGGCAGTGGACATTTCCCCCATAACGGCTTGCTCGATAGCAGAAAATATTTCTTCTTTGCTTCTGAAGTATTCATAGACAGTTCCTTTTCCGATTCCAGCTTCCTTTGCAATATCAGCGATTTTCCCTCGTTCCAGACCTTTTTGAGCAAAAACCTTGATGGCTGCTTCTATAATTTGTGTTCGCTTGTCCATTCTATTTATCTGTGTATTGACTGACCAGTCGGTCGGAATATACATATTCACTTCTTCAAATACAACCAATATTTCCTCCCCCTTGGATAAGAAAATTAGTTTAATGAACGTTACACTTCCTTTGTTTATTCAATTCTCTTTCTCTTATGAATGGATAATGCTTCACACTACTTCCTTGTAAAAAACAAGAGGTTGACCTGTTTGTATAATTGAGATATATTTAAACGATTTATTAATTAATTAAATGATAAAAGGTGATGACCCAATTTGAAAAACAAGCAGTAAAAATATTCAAGGCGCTTGCTGATCTCACTCGATACAAGATTATACGTCTTCTTGTAGAAAGAACAGAATTAAGCTGTGGTGACTTTGACAGAGAATTTGACATCAGCAAGCCTGCCCTATCCAACCACTATCGTATCCCACAATTCAGACAAATTCATTTGCATCAAAATGTACAATTTATGGAGGAATAGCTATGGATATAGCTTTACTTATTGGTGGGATTTTCTTTTCACTATTGCCCGTTTTTTCAGGTATCAATCATTTTGCCCAACGTGAAGGAATGGATGGAAGAACATAAACTACAGACTGCATGTACAATCATATCATTCCCCAGTAAAACAAGTAAATCTAAATAAAAAGGAGACCTATCATGAGAAAAATACCTTGGATATTCCTCTTAATTGCTACAGCATTACTTTCGCTTCGCGCACAATCTCAAACCTGGGAAATAGATCCGGCACACACCAGTGTTCAGTTTGGAGTAAAACACATGGTAATCTCGGAAGTCACTGGAAAATTCCATGAATTTTCCGGGAAGGTTATCATATCTGAAGACGATTTTACCAGTGCTCAAATCGAAGGGTCAGCGAAAATAGGAAGTATAGACACAGGCAATGAACGGAGAGATGGTCATTTAAAATCTGAAGATTTTTTTTATGCTGAGAAATATCCGGAGATGACTTTCAAAAGCACAAAAGTAGAAAAGACCGGTACGGACACGTATCAAATCACCGGAGACCTGACAATACGAGGCATTACGAAAACGGTTGTTTTTGATGCAAAACACGGCGGCACAATCACAGCTTTCGGAACCCAACGAATGGGTTGGCAGGCAACCACAACAATTAACCGGTTCGATTTTGGATTGCACTGGAATAAAACCATAGAAACAGGCGGTTTCATCGTCGGTGATAAGATTAAAATCAACATAACTGCCGAATTTATCAAGCAAGACTGACTTAACATGGAAAAACTTCACAATGGCAAGTAAGAATATTAGTTACTGGTAATCCCTCAGTTATGGGTGGAAAGGGAAATTCAAAAAACCCAAGAACCAATCCCGACCCCGACTCGTCGGGGGGATGGTAATCAGTAAGTTCCCTGCCTGCCCGCCTGTATGACAAAGTCGGGCTGGCGTGACGCAGTCAGGCAGGTGTTCTTTGGTTCTTGCTCCACAGGAGTCCCTTTGGGAGAGTTTGCCTGCCTGTCGCCTGCCTGCCGTCAGGCAGGGCAGACAGGGAACTTGGTTCTTCAATTATGCCCCCGTGACTGAGGCATTACATCTCTCACCACAATGTGCTTGCGAAATGTTTAACAACGTTATACAATACAACCATGGAAACCAAAGATGAATTTATCGCTCTTCGTGTATCGCCATCTCTCAAGAAATCCTTAGAAGTGCTTGCTGAAGCCGATCGC
>JADFPG010000090.1 GCA_022562455.1 Fidelibacterota bacterium
TAATTAAGGTTCGGAAGCAGCCATCTTTCCATCACTTTCATTTCCATCCCTTTTCTGGTAGCATAGTCAGCAACCTGGTCTTTTTCGATTTTCCCTAACCCAAAATAGGAAGATTCCGGGTGTGAAAAATACCATCCTGAAATGGAAGCAGCAGGAATCATGGCGAATTTTTCCGTCAATTGGATACCGACTTTGTTTTCAACATCTAAGAGATCAAATAACACCCGTTTTTCCGTATGATCCGGGCAGGCGGGATATCCCGGTGCGGGACGGATACCCTGATATTTTTCCCGTATCAGATTTTTATTGGAGGACTGCTCTTCTGCTGCATATCCCCAAAATTCTTTTCGAACCCGCTCGTGCAATCGTTCTGCGAAAGCCTCCGCCAGTCGATCCGCAAGGGCTTTGGTCATGATGCTGTTGTAGTCATCACTAACCCGCTCAAATTCATGACAAAGTTCCTCTACTCCCAAACCGGTTGTCACTGCAAATGCTCCCACCCAATCGGAAATGCCGGAAGCTTTCGGTGCAATAAAATCTGATAGGCAAAGGTTAGGACGACCAGGAGGTTTCTTAAACTGCTGACGAAGTCCGTGAATTACAGACAAAATTCCGCGACGATCACCATCGCTATACACTTCTATGTCATCCCCAATAGCATTGGCAGGAAATAACCCCATTATTCCACGAGCTACCAATAATTTTTCGTCAGCAATTCGGCTAAGTAGTTTGATTGCATCATCAAAAAGTTTTTTCGCTTCTTTACCAACCTTTTTATCATCAAAGATGGACGGATACTTTCCACGCATTTCCCAAACAGCAAAAAAAGGTGTCCAATCGATGTAATTTACCAACTCGTCCAGGGCATAGTCTTCGAACAGTTGAATCCCAATTTGCTTTGGCACAGGTGGAAGGTAATGTTTCCAATCTATCTCCATTTTTCGTCGACGCGCCTCACTTATTGGTAGAATGTTCTTCCTGGTTTTTCGTCTCTCGTATGTTTTGCGAATTTGAGCATATTCCGTCTTTATCTCTTCTTCAAATAGCTTCAATCTGCTTGGTTTAAGTAAATTATTCACCACACCCACACCTCTGGAAGCATCCAACACATGAGTGGTTATCCCACCATAGTGGGGTTCTATTTTTATAGCGGTATGGATTTTTGATGTGGTTGCACCCCCAACTAATAGCGGGATTTTAAACTTTTCCCGCTCCATCTCCTTTGCCACATGAATCATTTCATCCAATGAAGGTGTTATCAGTCCACTCAATCCAATGATATCGACTTCCTCCTGTTGTGCTGTTTTTAAAATTTCCACAGATGGAACCATAACACCCATATCTATTATATCATAGTTGTTACATTGCAGCACAACGCCCACAATTTTCTTTCCAATATCATGCACATCTCCTTTAACAGTAGCTAACAGTATTTTCCCTTTCTTTTCGGCTTTTATCCCCGACAATGCTCTTTCCTCTTCTATAAACGGGATCAGATACGAGACAGCTTTCTTCATTACACGAGCGCTTTTCACTACCTGGGGAAGAAACATTTTTCCAGACCCGAATAGATCTCCCACCCGATTCATTCCATCCATTAGCGGACCTTCGATCACCTCAATGGGGTGGTTATACTGCCGTCGTAATTCCTCTACGTCATCTTCGATAAATTTGACGATTCCTTCAACCAACGCATAAATTAATCTTTCTTTAGCCGCCTTCTTTCTCCATTCCAAATCGGTGCGTAGTTTTTTCTTTTTTCCTTTTATCTTCCCTGCAATGTCAATTAACCGCTCCGTCGCCTTTTCATCCCGATTGAATAAAACATCTTCTATGGTTCTTTTAATATCCTCGGGGATCTGATCATAAATTGTAAGCTGTCCGGCGTTCACAAGACCCATGTCCATGCCTGCCTTCTGGGCATGGTAGAGGAAAACAGAATGCATCGCCTCCCGTATGGCATTATTACCTCTGAAAGAAAATGACAGATTGCTTACTCCTCCTGAAATCAAACACCCTGGAAGTGTCTCTTTTAACGTTCGGCATGCTTCGAGGTAGGATAGTGCATAATTATTATGTTCCTTAATACCGGTAGCTACAGCAAAAATGTTTGGATCAAGGATGATATCTTCCGGAGGGAATCCTGCTTTTTTTACGAGTAAATGGTAAGCCCGGCTACATATCTCTACCTTTCTTTCGTAGGTATCTGCCTGACCTTTTTCATCAAATGCCATGATGATCACTGCAGCACCATAGCGACGAACCATTTTAGCTTTGAGTAGAAAATCTTCTTCACCTTCTTTCAGGCTGAGGGAATTGACTACTCCCTTTCCCTGTAAACATTTAAGTCCTGTTTCGATTACGGACCATTTTGAAGAATCAATCACAATAGGCACTCGACAAATATCAGGTTCAGAGGCAATAAGATTCAGAAAGGTTTTCATGGCTTCTTCAGAATCAATCATTCCCTCATCCATATTCACATCAATCAGTTGAGCGCCATTATCTACTTGTTGACGAGCAACTTCCAGGGCTTCATCAAAATTTTCCTCCTTCACCAATCTGGCAAATCGTGCAGATCCGGCTACGTTCGTCCGTTCCCCAATGTTAATAAAATTAGAGTCCGGTCTTACTACCAAAGGTTCAAGTCCGCTTAAGCGCGTATAAGGTTCCAATTTGGGAATCCGACGAGGAGCAATATTCTTAACCGCTTCTGCAAATGCTCTGATATGGTCGGGAGTTGTTCCGCAACAACCACCTATTATATTTACCAATCCAGTCTCTGCAAATTCCTTTAATATTTCTACCATGCTCTCGGGTGTTTCATCATATTCCCCAAACTCATTAGGCAACCCCGCATTGGGGTGGCACGAAACCGGCACATCTGCTATTCGTGCTAATTCCTGAATATATTGTCTAAGTTGTTTTGGTCCGAGAGCGCAGTTCAATCCGATACTTATAGGATTTGCATGTCTTACTGAAATCCAAAAAGCTTCTGTCGTCTGACCTGACAGTGTTCTTCCGCTAATATCCGTTATAGTACCAGAGATCATCAAAGGAACATCAATTTTCCTTTCTTCCATGACTTCCTGAATAGCGAAAAGAGCGGCTTTGCAGTTCAAGGTATCAAAAACCGTTTCTACCATCAGTATATCCACACCACCCTTCAGTAGAGCGATTGCCTGTTCACTGTAGGCTTTCACCAATTCATCAAAGGTGATATTTCGATATCCGGGGTCGTTGACGTCAGGAGAAATAGAAGCCGTTCGGTTTGTTGGTCCTAAAATGCCGCAAACAAAACGAGGTTTTAACGGATCTTTCTTCGTAAAATCATTTGCAACTCTTTTGGCTATTTGTGCGCCCTCAAAATTTATTTCAAAAACTGCTTCCTCCATCTGATAATCGACTGCTGAGACGGAAGTACCGTTAAATGTATTGGTTTCGATGATATCAGCGCCGGATTCAAGATATGCACGATGAATATCTTCTATAATTTGAGGCTGTGTAATATTCAGCACATCATTAAACCCCTTTAAATCAATTAAATGGTTTTTGAATTGGTCACCGCGATAGTCCTCTTCCACAAGCTTATAGGACTGGATCATGGTGCCCATAGCTCCATCTAAAATCAGAATCCGTTCTTTGATGATATCGTTTATCTTCTTCATAACAAAAAAAGCCGGTGCTATTCCGGCTGTGATTAAGGCCTTTTTAGCACTTTTTTTTGTGTCGCGGCAATATGGTTCAAATCACGACGCTTACAAGTTTAATCAGTATTAATGGATTGTGAAAACATTTTTCAATCTATCATCGAATAAAATTTCTTAATGAATAAATCGCTTGAGAACTCCAAAAATGAAGTGTACCTTTTATTAAAGAACATGGGAACGAGGAAGATTATTCAATAAAAATTCATAGTTATACTAATAAGAAATAAAGGAAGAAATTAATTAGGTTAAAAGGTTTTCTTCATTTTTCCTTCCTCACATCCCCTCACCTGCCAAGAGCAGGAAAATGACATAGTTGAGATAAAACAGTTGAAATAACGGTTACACATTGTGCATGTGTAAACCACCAAAACAACTTCAAAGATCTCTACAGGTATTTTGGACAGATCATGAGCAGGTATAAAAAATTGTCCAAATAACAACTTTAATATATTATTAGACGAGGGAATCGGTTATATGAATAAAGAAATATTCGTTAGCGAAACTGCCAGCGAACGTCGAATTGCAATCCTTGAAGATAAAGTCTTGGTCGAGCTTTATGTTGAAAAACCTCACGACCAAGGTATCGTTGGAAATATTTACAAAGGGAAAGTGGAGAATGTCCTTCCTGGTATGCAAGCGGCTTTTGTGGATATTGGACTTGATATCAACGCATTCTTACCTTTCTCGGAAATCAGCGATCCGGAATATTTGAAAAACACTTCAAATTCTGAAGAAGAGGACGACAACAATAACCATAAGAGACAAACCCGATCTCAAAAAGAAATTCAGGTAGACCTCATAACAGGACAGGATATTCTTGTTCAGGTCATAAAAGAACCCTTTTCAGGAAAAGGTCCCAGGGTTACTACAAATCTCACCCTGCCTGGTCATTTAATTGTCCTCATTCCTAACTCCCATTTCATTGGCATTTCAAAAAAAATCTGGGACAAATATGAGAAGAGACGTTTGAGGAAAATAGTCAAAAGACTCGTCTCAAATAATATAGGATTAGTCGTAAGAACAGAGGCAGAAGGTAAAAGTGAGAAAATTCTAAAAAAGGATTTTGAAATCCTTATGAAGTATTGGAAGACAATAAGCAAGAAAGCCAAGAGTGTCGATTCTCCAACGCTTATTTATGAAGACTTAGAAGCTTTACCCACTATATTCAGGGATTTACTCACTTCAGAAGTTGTTAAGGTAGTGTTTGATTCTAAAAAATTATATAGGCGTATCCAAAATTACATTCAAAACGTATCGCCTGAATTAGCTTCAAGAGTTACCTATAACGGAAGTCGCCAACCTCTTTTCGAATCATTGGGTATTGAAAAAGAGATTGAAAAATCGATTAGGAGGCGCGTCTGGCTAAAAAGCGGAGCTTACCTTGTGATAGAACATACGGAAGCTATGGTTGTTGTTGACGTAAACAGTGGAAGATTTATCGGGAAAAGTGGTCACGAAGAAAATTCACTTAAGATCAATCTTGAATCAGCAAAGGAAATAGCGCGCCAACTCCGAATCCGTGATATCGGAGGTTTAATTATAATCGACTTTATCGATATGCAAGTGGAAAAAAATAAACAGAAAGTTTATTACGAACTTCGAAAAGAACTGAGAAAAGACCGCGCAAAGGTTGCGGTGTCTCCTATCACCGAGTTTGGTTTATTGGAGATGACTCGCCAACGAATACGTATTTCACTCAGAGATTCTCTCAGCGACGAATGTCCGGTTTGTGCGGGGAGTGGAAGAATTAGATCTAAGGATGCAATCATTTCAAAAATTGATACATGGCTGAAAAAATTTAGACAAAAAAGTAGGGAGCTTCGACTTAAAATCGCTGTTCATCCTTCTCTTGGGGAATATCTCCGAAACACCAAAAAAGATGCAATCCGAAAATTTATGTGGAGCAACTTCATCCACATTGAAGTCATTGATGATGAACTGTTACATCCGGACGAATTTCAGGTTTTTTCCAAAAAACGGAAAATAGAAATTACCGATGAAGTATAGCTTGACTTCTATATCGATATTCAGCTAAACTTACAAGCTTTATAAGCATAAATAAGACCATAAAAATGTATGCAATCGTAGATATATCCGGAAAACAGTTCAGGGTTGAACCTAAAAGTACGCTCAAGGTGCCATTTCAGAAATTTGAAGCCGGGAATGAGGTCTCATATGACAAAGTATTATTAGTTGATGATGGTAAAAATGTTAAGATTGGTACACCTTATGTTTCCGGATCACTGATTAAAGCCACAATCATAGAGCATGGACGAGATAAAAAGATTGTAGTCTTTAAAAAGAAACGCCGTAAAGGGTACAAAGTAAAGAATACGCATCGCCAGGAATTTACCCGTATTCTCGTGGATACCATCAATCTTGACGTAGCCAAACAAAACAAATCTTCTCAGAAAGAAAAAACGACTGAAAAGGAGGATTAAATCATGGCTCATAAAAAAGGAATGGGAAGCACGAAAAATGGAAGAGACAGTAAGTCCAAGCGATTGGGTTTAAAGGCTGCCGATGGTCAATTTATTTCTGCTGGCACTATCATTATCAGGCAGCGGGGAACCAGAATTCACCCCGGGTTAAATGTGGGGATTGGTGGTGATGACACCCTTTTCGCCAAAATCTCCGGCATCGTAAAATTTAGTCATAAAGGACGAAGCAGAAAAATCGTCAGCGTTTATTCTTAAATCCCATGCCACACCGGGGATAACCCCACCTTACAAATCCTAAATCCCTGTGCGGGATTTTTTATTTTTATAAAGTTTCCTGTTAAGGAATTTGGAGTTCACAAACTACAGGAATTCGATTAAATTTCCGTGGTAAATTCGACCAAAAAATAGATTAATAACATTGTAAAACACCTAATATCTGATCAAAAAGTTAGCTTTAAAATGATAAATGTCACCTTAACGATCCGTCTCTCGATTTTGTCGGGACCGACCTTGATGAGAGTTAACGATGTTGACGTTAGCAACAGGGTCGTCCACCAGCTGGCGGACTGTTGGACCTTAGTTTTCGGTCGGACATTACTGACTCAAACAGACGTTTTAAAATTATTATAGGAGTATCATCATGGCTAGAAAAAAAATAGCACTTATCGGTGGCGGGCAGATTGGTGGAATCTTGGCACTTATTGCAACACAAAAAGAACTTGGTGATATCACTATCATTGATATTCCCCAGGTTGAGGGAATGATTAAAGGTAAAGCCTTAGACATCATGCAAGCTCGCCCTCACGATGGGTACGACGTCAATATTGAAGGAAGTAGCGACTATTCAAAGATCGAGGGCGCTGATGTGGTTATCATTACGGCAGGTGTTCCGAGGAAACCGGGAATGACCCGTGAGGATCTGCTGGATATCAATCTAAAGATAATCACAGATGTGGCAAATAACGTCAAAAAATATGCACCCGATGCATTCGTCATCGTTGTCTCCAATCCATTAGACGCTATTGTCTACGCATTCTTTAAGGTGAGCGGATTCCCAAAATCACGAGTAGTAGGTATGGCAGGCGCCCTTGACACAGCCCGTTTTCGCACCTTTATCGCCATGGAAACAGGCTTGTCGGTACAGGATGTATCTTGTGCGGTTTTAGGGGGTCATGGTCCTACTATGGTTCCTTTGATTCGATCAGCAACCGTTGGTGGCGTCCCCATCACTGACCTCCTGTCTCAAGAACAGATTGATGCAATTGTGACGAGAGTTAAGGAAGCGGGAACTGAACTGGTTAAACTTTATGGACAGGGAAGCGCCTTCTTCAGTCCCGCAGCAGGTATAATGGAAATGGCAGAAGCCTACCTCAAGGACAAGAAACGGGTGATCCCCTCAGCAGCTTTCTGCGAAGGAGAATACGGTATTGATGGGTATTTTATTGGAGTGCCTTGTGTAATCGGAGAAGGTGGCATTGAAAAGATTCTTGAAGTCAGCTTAAGCGATGATGAGAAAGCCCTGCTAAACAATACTCTCACCGTCGTTAAGAAAACTGTGGAAGAGACTGGGCTATAGACCACACAGAAACAAGATAGTCCGGCTGATTGTCCTATCCGCTGGATCCTTCGGATGTTTTAAAATGAATGACCTGCGCGGTGATGTTATCGTAGCCGCCGTTTTGTTTGGCAAGATCAATAAATCTATCCGTTGCCGTTTCAGGCTTTTCACGGCTCAGGATTTCATATAGGTCATCGTGAGAAATCAATCCCCACAGCCCGTCGGAGCAGAGTAGGAATTTATCCCCCGAAGTTAGCCTAAGGGGTTCTTGCCTGGCCTCTACATTCACCTCCGTCTCGGCTCCCACAGCTTCCGTCAACACATTCTTGTTGGGATGTTTCTCAGCTTGCTCCTTGGAAATCAAGCCGTCATCTACCATCCTTTGGACCAGAGAGTGATCTTTGGTAAGTTGCGTCAACTCGCTGCCGTGCAGGTGGTAAATCCTGCTGTCCCCCACATGAGCGATGTAGGCATTGTTCCCTTGAATCACCAACGCGACACAGGTTGACCCCATCATGGCACCGCTGTACTCGTTCATCTTCTGATGGTGAATAATGGTATTAGCTTCTTCTATAGTGTGTCTGAGGAAGCCAGGTATCTCACCCGGGTCTTTCTCGGAGAATTTCTCTTTAAATAGGTTCACAATTGTCTGGCTGGCAAACTGACCGCCGTCTTTATGACCCAATCCATCCGCCACCACAAACAGATCACCCCAATCGCAATTGACATGGGTCCACCGATCCTGATTTACCTCCCGGACAAGACCGATGTCAGATTTACTGGAATATGAGAGTTTCATTTTAGATCTTAGGTGCCACGCACATTTGAAGTGCGTGGCACCTTCTTCATTTTCACAATTACCCCTGCACCTTGATTATCCGCGATAACCGTTTGATGGCATCTTGCCGTTCGGGTATCTCTTCATCCCCATCTTGCCACAGGCTCAGCAATGCCTCATAATTCTCCCTGGCCAAGTCCAGATCGCCCATAGCTTCATAGGCTCGTCCGCGTACGTAAAATCCAAGGGGATAATTGAAAAACCGGGAGTATCCATGTACATTGGGAGATTGCATATCATGAGATAGGTCGATTGCCTTGTCAAAGCTACGATTCTCTAAATGGAGCATTGCTTCTTTATGAAGTAACCAATCGGCCCATGCCTTGGAATGCTTTACATTATTGAGTTCCATCAGTGCCCTCTCTATCTCTCCCTGTAGGTGGAAGTGTTCGGTCAGAAGTGCATTGTAGGCGTATTTAGCCTCTGATTCAACTCCTTTTACTTCTATCCTATCCTGGACCTCATCGATAATTGTGCTAAGTGCCTCTTTATCTCCTAGCCTTGCAAGGATTGCTCCTTTAACAGAATTAGCCCAAAGGAGATAAACAATACTTTGATCTATAACCAAAGCGCTATCGAAAAGCGACATTGCCGCTTCTATATCACCAAGACGAAAGTGTAAGGTTCCCAACCACACAACTGCATTACCTTCGCGGTCAATACTGATGGATTTTCCTATATATTGGCTTTCCTCCATTACCTCAATAGCTTTTCTGAATTGACCCTGTTCGGCATATACAAAGCTTAAAAACCTCTTGCCGTAATATTGGTTGATAAGCGGCACCTCAGGTCTAAAAAGCTCATGGTATTTCTTCACAGCTTTGTCATACTGCCCCATGAGGTTGTATGTCAGGCCAAGCAATTCTTTTGGTTTGTAATCTTTCGGGTTGTTTTCGATAGCCTTTTGATAATTCTCAATTGCCAAATCAAACTCTCCCTTTGCACGATACATACTCCCGAGGTATCTGTACCCTTGAGATTCACTTGGATAATAAGTGACAAACTGTCTGAATCTATCAATCCCTCGGTCGAACAACTCCTCATTGTAGTAAATATCGAAAATGTGTCGGTAAGCTAACTTAAACTCCGGGTCCAGTTTAAGCGCCCGCTCGAAGGCATCAAGTGATTTTAGATTCTCCCCAGTGCCGTGGAAATAGGCTTCCCCCAAACCGTACCAAGCCTCCTTCTCATCCGGATATTCCTTCACCACTTGTTGAAAAATAGACTGCGCTTGTATATCTCGATCCTGTACAAGAGCCAGGGCCCCTTCAGTAAGTAGTTTTTGCTTGTGTGTCGTTTGTCTGTCACTTGTGAGAATATGTGAGAGTGACTCTTCTGCCTGTTCATCTGTTGCATTACCCAAAGCTGCTGATGACCACCATTGCGCAATAGCCATCTTGTAGTAAGCCTGATTAAACGTGGAGTCAATCGAAATAGCCTTTTTGAACTGGACGATAGCGCTATCAAACTTGGATTCGTTAAGCAAATCCCCACCGGCCAGATAGTATTGATACGCTTCCGTGGAGGAGGTTGTCTTTTCTTTCACCGCTACATCCACTCTATCCAATTTGGTTGCCGGTAGATTCAAATCATTATGAATTTGGACCGCAAGGTTGTCCACCATGGCGTAGAGATCGGTACCATCAGTCCGTTGGGATCCAACAATCGTACCTTCCAAGACATCGACAAGTTGGGAGGTTAAGATTAGTTTACTCCCTACCTGCATGAGCCTGCCCATAAGCATAGTTTTTGCTTCAGCCCGTTGAGCCACTTCCGTTGCCAGCTCAGGATCAATTTTCCTCCTATCCCTCGAACCTAATTGCTTCTGGATATCAAACAGACGTTGGCTGCTGAACACCTTTAGAGAGGCGATTTCAGACAGATCGGCAATGACAAGCTCTTGCAGGATCTGGGGCTTTCTACGCTCCTGCTTTCGGGGTTGTTCTTGGCCGCTTTTTCCGCCACGGGCGGGCTCTCTCGCGAGATTGAAAACAAGACCGTCCTGACCGTCATCTCCAAGCCGGTCAGCCGCCCCGTTTTCATCACCGGCAAGTTTGTCGGCCTCTCGGCCGCGTTGGCGGTGGCCTTCTATCTCTCGGCCATCGTGTTCCTGTTCACGATCCGCCACCGGGTCATGGAAACGGCTCGCGACGAGTTCGACATGCCGGTCTGGCTGTTCGGCTTCGGGGCCCTGGCGCTGGTGTTCCTCATCGGCGGCGCGGCCAACTTCCTGTACCGCATGACGTTTTCCTCGACCGCGGTGGCGCTGGCCGTGCCGCTCTTTACGGTGGCTCTGCTGCTCGTCTGCCTGATCAACCCGCAATGGGAAATCCAGTCGTTCGGCCAGGATTTCGTGGACGGGCAGATTCTGGCGGCCACGTCCCTGATATTCCTGGCGGTTCTGGTGCTCACCGCATTTGCCGTGGCCGTCTCGACGCGCTTCGGCGAGGTCGTGACCCTCGTCGTCTGTGCGGGCGTGCTCGAACTCGGACTGATGTCCGATTATCTGTTCGGCCGGTACGCCGATCAGCACTGGATCGCCGACGTGGCGTATCGAATCGTGCCCAATCTCTCGTTCTTCTGGGTCACCGACGCCCTC
>JADFPG010000091.1 GCA_022562455.1 Fidelibacterota bacterium
CTATTCTTCCACCAATGGAAAAAGTCCCAATGATAAAGTCAAATCCAATTTGCTTGAAATTGATGTAAAGTATCGTTTGGGAAAATGGGGTCATGTATCAGCAACTTTTGGAAGCGCTCAATTAATAGATCGTAATCCGGAATTCAGCAGGGATTGGAAATGGTTTTCAATTGAGCCACTCATAAAAATTAACAACAACATATATGGTATTTTTAGATTAAGTGAAATTGGAACATATAATAACAGGAAAGGATATCATTTTGACGGTAAAACGACAGCAGGTGGAAATAAAGCATTCGGATATGACACTCGCCGTTTCAGACGGGTGTCCATGGGTGCAGGATGGAAGCCAAATCCCCGTCTGCTACTGAAAGTAGAACTCGGCCAGGATTGGTTTTATCTGATCGACAATTCCCCTTTTAAACCGAAGAATGATCAACGTGGACTGATCGGATTTGAAATGGTTGCTTCCTTTTAATATGCGGATCGTTCAAAATACGAAAAAGTTTCTGGAGGTCTTTACATTGAGCCTGTGTTTAGCCTTTCTATCTGCTTTACCGGGAGAAACAGGTCAGGACAATCCGGAATCTGAAATACACCCCGTCATGTTTGAGTTCAGCAAGGCAATCCACGAAATCGAAAAAGAATTCCCGGACATTGATCCGGAAAAAATACTGCCATTCGTCTCAGCAATGTACCAAGCTTGTGAAGATTTTACAACAGTTGAACCTCAAAAAAATCTCGAAATAAGCCAAATCTTTGATAAATATCGTACTGAAATAAAAAAGCTGATTTCAGAGTTACTTACACAATTAATGCGTAAAGATACAGCCTATGTCCCTCCGCTTATCCAGAAGATAAGGCATACGTGTGTTAGCTGTCATGTTAAATTCAGAGAGGATAATGACAAAATCGGACTGTTTCCAAGTATGGGAAACGTAATTACAGGAGAAGTAATAATAACAAAATTGGACGGCAATGATCGAATTGATCGGTCAAATGTAGTCGTTTTCTTAGATCAGGTATCTTCGGACAACTCTAAAATATTTTCTAGGACCAGTCCAATTATTTCTCAGAAGAACCGCCAATTCAGTCCCAGAGTGTTGCCCATTGTTAAAGGAACCACAATTATTTTTCCCAATGACGATATAATATTCCACAATGTCTTTTCCTTGTCTAAAACGGAACCTTTTGATCTGGATATTTATCCCCCCGGTAATTCCCGATCGGTGACATTTGACAAAACAGGATGGGTCAAGATTTACTGCAACATACATCCCCAGATGATCTCACATGTAATTATTTTAGACAACCCCTCTTTTGACCTTACTGACGAAAAAGGTTTATTTGTCATTTCTGATGTTCCTGACGGAAATTATACTCTCAGAATTTGGCATGAATACGGATCAGAGGAGAGAAAAGAAATACAACTGTCAGGGTCTTCACAGTCATTTATTACTTTTGACATTCAAGAGGATAAGAAATTTATTCAGCATAAAACCAAGTTTGGAAAACCTTATAATGGGAAATACGAATAATGTCTTTCACTATAAAAACAAAAATATTTTTAACTGTATTTACCATCTCGTTAATCTTTGTATTAATCACTTTTTTTACAATAAACCGGTTTTTAAGTCAAATTGCCGATGACGAGATCACACATAATTTACGTAGTGCCAGGTTCGCATATAAACGATCTGATACATTACATATTGACCTTCTTATTAATCATGCACGATCCATAGCTCAGGCTCCTCATTTAAAAGCGGTGATGAACATTCCAGGTGTGGATCACGAAACTGTTTATTACACCGCTCGTGGATTATTTGAAGCGGGTAAAATGGATTTAATGCTGCTGATTGATTCGGAAGGTAAGCTCATTGCTGACATTGGAGCCCCGGCATATTTTAATCAAAATATGCGATCTTACCCTGGTGTTACTGAAGGTTTGAGCGGGAAGGAATACAGTGGCATTTACCAATACCGCGAACAGTTATACCGTATTGCCCTGACTCCCATTGTTATGGATCGTCAATTGCTTGGACTTTTAGTGATTGGTGAATCAATTAATAATGAGACGATGAATGAGATCGGGCAATTCACGGGAACAGGGGTTTTATTATTTTATTCCGACCAATTGATATCGCAATCAGATGCTAAGTCCGATGTACCAGCTATTAGTCAGGATGAAATCACATATCTATCCAGTCATGTAACTGAGTTATTTACTAATAAAGATCAATTATCTTCAATTTTCCCCATTACTCTCCGGGGGAAAAGGTGTTTGGCAATGGCAATTCCGTTGCATGATAATAATGGATATGCAGTGTTGTACAGGTATCTGGAGGACATCGAAAGTAGCGTTGCCATGGTAAGATTTTTGTTTATTGGTGGCGGAATTTTGGGTGTGTTTTCTGCGATCCTTTTTAGCCTATGGCTTTCGTCTTTAATTAGCAAACCCATTCTGGCTCTGCGTGACGCTGCCGAACAGTTTGGGGCTGGTCATTTTGAGACTCGTGTGGCTGTCTCATCTAAGGATGAATTAGGACAACTTTCGAAGGCTTTCAATATTATGGCGGAGGATATTAAAACCGCACGACAAGATCTTGAATCGGAGCGCGATTATGTCAGTAATATCCTTCGATCAATGATTGATATGGTCATTGTTTTAAATCCGGATGGAATAATTCGAACTGTGAACCCAGCCACACTCCAATTACTTGGATATTCCGAATCCGAAATAATTAATCACCCGCTTAAAAGTTTTATTGATTCAAATAAAAATTCTGTGTCCAATAGGCAGTTTGAAGATATTTGGAAAGAGATGTTTGAAAAACACTTTATTAGAAATGTAGAAGGAATTTTTCTGACGAAAAATAATCAGGAAATTCCAGTTATGTTTTCAGGCTCGATACTTGAAGAAGATCAAAACCAGATTCAAGGAATTGCCCTTGTAGCACAAGATATTACCGAACGTAAACGGGCCGAAAAATTAATAAAAGATTCACAAAAACAATTACAGGCTCTATCCCTTCACATTCAACGTATGCAGGAGGAAGAACGTACAAGAATTTCCCGCGAGATTCATGATGAATTGGGTCAATCCCTGACAGGAATAAAAATGGATTTGGTATGGCTCAAAGACGAAATGTCTCTTCGTCAAAAACCTTTAATTGATAAATTAATAAAATTCATTGATACGACCATGAATACCGTCCAACGCATTTCTACCCAATTGCGACCTGTCATATTGGATGACCTTGGATTGGTGGCAGCAATTGAATGGCAAATTCAAGATTTTCAAAATCGCTCAGGAATTAACTGTGAATTAAATTTTGAAACTGAAGATATTTCCATCGACCAAGATAGGTCCACTGCGATTTTTAGAATATTACAAGAAGCTTTAACAAATATTCTACGGCATGCAGAAGCAAACGAGGTCATTGTTAATCTTGAACAAAGAGAAAAGACTCTCCTGATGAGCGTGATCGATGATGGAAAGGGAATTTATAAAGAACAGATTACCGATCGGAATTCGTTGGGTATACTGGGTATGAAAGAACGATTACAGCCTTGGGGAGGTGAGTTTCAAATCAGTAAAATGAACGGCTCCGGTACAAAATTAATGGTTCAATTACCGTTAGATACATAGCTTGGATCCACACACAGAGTTCTTCGGACTGGATCTTGAGATTCACCACATAACCACGAAAAACACAGAAAAATAATGATAAACATATTTTTGGTGGATGATCATGCTATTATCCGGGAAGGTTTGAAAAGGATCATATCTAAAACCGATGATATAAAAATCGTTGGAGAAGCAACCAATTCCCAGGAAATAATCAGCCAGGCTGTAAAACCTGATTGGGATGTGGATTTGGTTTTATTAGACATAACTCTGCCGGGACGAAGCGGCATAGATGTATTAAAACAGTTAAAAGGGTTAAAACCGGATTTGAAATTTTTAGTGCTCAGTATTCATTCTGAGGATCAATATGCTCTTCGAGTATTGCGGTCCGGTGCATCGGGATATATGACCAAAGACAGCGCTCCGGAGCAACTCATCGACGCAATACGCAAAATTCATTCCGGAGGAATGTACGTCAGCTCCACACTGGCTGAGAAATTAGCCGGTTATGTAGGAAAAAGTGTCGATCAACCACTCCATAATTCATTATCGGACCGGGAATATCAAGTAATGTGTATGTTGGCGTCAGGGAAAACAGTCACTGAAATTGCAAATGAACTCACACTAAGCGTGAAAACGATCAGTACAAACCGAAGCAGGGTACTGGAAAAAATGGGAATGAGAACAAATGCTCAACTAACCTATTATGCAATCCAAAATAAATTGATAGAGTAAATTTTTCAATTTACCTTAGCGTCATATAGATTAAGAATATTACAATGACTCTTATGCTTGGATAACAGGTTCCATGAACCCGCTGCATGGCGGAGTCAAATCCTGTAATTTTTTCATTTTAATATATTTCTTCTGACTTGTAAGACAAAACCCGACAGAAAAAAAGGTCATTCTCCTACAACAAAAACAATATTCGTCTGATTTACAAATATCAAGACGGATAATAACTTTATTAGCGATTAGACTTAGACTGGTTGGATAATAAACCTGAATAATTTTTCTATTGAACATATTACTAGTTGACGACTCAGATATCATACGGCAGGCAATCTCTAATATTTTATCAAAAGTAGAGGGAATAGCGAGTATTCGAGAAGTATCTAATGTTAAAAAAGCGTTGATATTAATCAATGACTACCGACCCGATGTTGTAATTATGGACATTCACTTACGCAGTGGGAACGGACTGAATATTCTAAAATTCATTAAAGAAAAATTCTCAAACATAATGGTGATTATTCTGACAAATGATGCCCTACCTGAGTATCGAAAAATATGTGATGACTTTGGAGCGGACTATTTTTTTGATAAATCATCAGAATTCGAAAAAATAGTTGATGTGATAAACAAAACTAAAAATACAAACAACACTCAACATAATAGAAAGGGTAAAGAGACATGAAGAAAAAACACGTAACAATAATCGCGATCATGGGGCTTCTCGCATGGTCGTTTAATGCCTGTGAAGGACCTGAAGGACCCGCCGGAACTGTCGGAACGGATGGTACGGACGGAACCGACGGTACGGACGGAACCGACGGAATTGATGCCACTGATTTACCACCTGCTGGAACCTTCTTTAGTTTGGCGGTAAATAATAATGCAGGTGACATGCAGTTTGGGTCATTTGTTAATTACCTCGCCTTCGATTCCGAAGATGCTGATGTAACGACAAATTATCCCGATGCCCCGCAGGTTGTGTCCTATGAAACACCATTGCCTCCTGAAATTGACGGATCTGAAGCCGAAGGGGAATGGATTGGAAGTGGTACAGTAATTACACTTGAAAGGATAACCGATTTTGAGAAATATGACGGTCAGGATCCTGTGGGTGTGACCTCTGTTAAAGTTAAAGCTATGTACGATGAATCATATGTCTACTTTCAGCTTTTCTGGAGCGATGCCGATGAGAGCGATGAAAAAGATAAACTTGAGTACAGTAGTTTGGCTGGATGGAGTAAATCTGGTAATGAAGACCGGTTTTATTTTATGTGGCCTATAACGGGCTATCCCGATACTGATTTTGCTGATGGGAATGGATGTGATGCGTTCTGTCATTACGATGAAAACGCCGCTAATGGAAAAGGGTATATGTTCACCGAATTTCCGGACCAGTTAGTGGACACCTGGCAATGGAAAGCTACACGAGCCAATCCGGTGGGCTATATACATGATAAACATCTGATTTATCAGGATGTAGCTAATTTGACGGACCTGACTAAAAAATGGAGCGGTCGTAAGGGCGACCAGGGAAATGATACATATATTGAGAACAAAATTCAAAGCTCTGGATTTCCCAAGTATATGCACATAACAGATCCTGACGGCAATGCTGGCTATCCCAGTTTTGAATACCAAATGGTCCCATTTGATGAGAGTGCAACATTCTCTGATGGTGCGACAATTCCAGGGGTTTTCCTTAGATCTCCGAATGGAAGCGGTGCTGATGTCGTTACGAAAGGTATCTATTCTAATGGTGGATGGTTTGTTGAAGTAAAACGTCTACGGAACACGGGACATGGTGATGATCATCAGTTTCTTCCGGAATAAATCCATAACAGTCAATAAATAAATGTAGTATCAGGTGGACGATTCACAACTGTGCAGAGGATTAGAAATAGTAAGTTTCCGATACTACTCACTCTTTCGTGCCTAATAGCCTCACCAAAAGCATTCTGCGTTGATAGCTCCCCTTCAACGCAGAATGCCTCCTCTTTGGAGCTATTTGAAGGTAAAAATGTTTATAGAATTTATTGTGCTGCCTGCCACGGTGATTTGGGTGATGGCAACGGGCCAGCTGCTGCAGGAATGTCCCCTGCACCTCGTGATTTCACTACCGGTGTATTCAAATATCGATCCACACCTTCCGGTTCTCTCCCTACCGATGAAGACCTCATCAAGGTTGTACAGTGGGGCGTTCCCGGTACATGGATGCCCGGTTGGAAAGATTTACTGTCTGAAAAACAGATCAGTGATGTTGTTTCTTATACAAAATCTTTTTTAACCGAATCCCATAAATGGGATCACATTGAGCCTATATCATCATTAATTGAATCACCCCCCCAACCCGATTCTAAAATATTACGGGATGGCGAAGGGTTTTATCTATTATTTGAATGTTGGACCTGTCATGGTTTTGATGGTCGAGGGACCGGACCGTCTGCAAAGACATTAAAGGATAGTAAAGAAAGATCAATTAAACCGGCAAATTTAACCAACAGTAACTATCGCGCAGGTTTTTCACCAAAAGATATTCGGAAAACTTTCCTGACCGGTCTTTCAGGCACACCTATGCCAAGCTATCAGGATATGTTTCTTATTGCTAAAGAGGATATTGAAGAAGCAGATTTTTCTAATACCCTTCCATCCAAAGCTCAAAAAACTTTTCACGATTTTCTCACTCACCTACCCTCTTACTCAGACCTGAACAAACTTACCGAGATCGAGCAAAAAGCTCTCATAATCCGAAATGAGTGGGCGCTTGTTCATTATGTCAGGTCCCTTGCTAAAAAAGAAAATTTGATTGACTGGTTCTTCCGAAGCAATCCGGAAAGTGAATCCCTGAAAGCCAAAAAATGAGGAATTATTTTTTTCTTATGCTTATAACAATTGCCATGATAATAATTTTTCTATTTTCATGCACAGGCGATGGCGTAGGCCTTGATGAATATGGTAATCCAACAGGAAGTTCTTCCGATTCGTTAATATGGAATGACAATCATACCGATTCAACAAGTTTAACAGCAACTCTCGAAAGTATTCAAACAAACATTTTTGATGCATTTTGTGCAGTAAAGTGCCATAAATCCCCCCGGCCTAAAAAAGGGTTAAATCTTGAAGATGGAGAAGCATATAATCACCTTGTCAATATTGAAAGCAAAGAAAAACCATCCATGATGCGCGTCAAACCCTTTAACTCGGAGAACAGTTATATTATCTGGAAATTGGAAGGGAGAACCGGAATCAGCGGCAAACAGATGCCTTTGAACCAGCCGCCTCTTGAAGATACACAAATTGAGGCAATCCGTGATTGGATTGACCTAGGTGCGCCGGAGTAGATATACAATGTTGCGATCAAAGTTATTTATTCCCTATTCATTGCCGTTCATTGTCTTGTCTATCGGCATTTTTCAACAATCTCTTCAGGCTGAACCTTACATTGCCGTTAGAACCGGATTTAAATGCAGCCAATGTCACGTTAACATGACAGGAGGCGGAAAAAGGACCGACTTTGGAAATATTTATATTCAACGTTATTTGAGTTCTCAATTTGTGAGTAATTCCAGCAGGAAAAACTTTTCACCTCAACTCTCGGAAACGATCTCAGTAGGCGCCAATTTTCGTGTAAAAAATATCATTAAATACAGCTATTCTCACATTGATACGGCTGCAGTCAGAACCATAGCAAACAATGAATATCTTCTTGATATTACGGAAGGGAATTTTTATCTCGAAGCAAAGTTGATCCCCAATTTATTTTCATTTTACTTCGATCAGACAATAAGTCCGAATCCGGATAACAGAGAAGCTTTTGGACTATTGTACGGCTTACCCTTTCGCGGCTACCTCAAAACAGGAAAGTTTCTTCTACCCTATGGTTTCCGTCTTTGGGATGATGAAGTCTTTATACGGGAGGTGACCGGTTTTACATATTCAGACCCGGATTTAGGCGCTGAAATCGGGTTCGAGCCGGGTAACTACTCCTTTTCTGTCGCTGTCACAAGTAACCAGGTATCAGGCATCATGGCTTTGGTACGGAGACATGGCAGACTCGGATTTTCATGGCAAAAAGCAACAGATGGATCGGATATTCGTATGTTCGGATTATTCTCAGGTCTGCATACAGGCCGTTTTACCATTCTTGGAGAAATCGATCATATCGAACTGGAGGACGGATTACAACAGGAAGCATATTTTGCAGAACTGAATTTCCTTCTTTTTCGGGGACTGAATTTTAAGATGACCTATAACCTTTTTAATCGCAATCTTGATGTACCGATTGCCCGCGACGGGCAGGAACGCTTCACTATAGGTATTGAATCTTTTCCATTCCAGTTTTTTCAACTCGCAGCATTTTATAATATTAATCGATTTATTCCCCAAAATCTGGCACTAAATCAAAATACATTTACCTTTGAATTACACTTCTTTTTCTAAATAATTGGAAAATACATTAATGGATAAGATCAAATCTTCAGCTCCTTTTTGCCTTATAATTAGCTTCACTATTATGATGTCGATTACATCATTGTTAGGTGATAAACGATCTTATGTATGGACGTACGAAAATAAAATCATGGGGGCAGGCGAGGCTGAAATTGAACACTACCTTACTTATAAATATCCCGATTTAGATTCCTTAAAAGATAACGTTATTACAGAAATCTACCTTGAGCTTGAGGTTGGAATGAAGGATAATTTCGATATTTCCATTTATCAGATGTTTCAACAACTGCCTGACCAACCCATTTCGTATGAGGGATTTAAGCTCAGAACACGATTTCGCTTTAGTAAAAGGACTAATCGCTTTTTAGAACCTTTATTCTATTTTGAATATACCGGGAAACCGGATTTTTCAAAACATGGCTTAGAGGGAAAACTTATTTTTGCAAAGGATATGGGAAAGTGGAATTTTGCATTTAACCCTACTTTTGAATATACAATTCATGATAAAGATAGGGAAAGCGAACTGAAATATACCATGGGAATCAGTCGTGAAATTAATGATCTAGTCAAAATCGGGTTAGAAGCCAGAGGAAATAAAGACGGTCAATATCTGGGACCTGTCATTGCTCATGGAAGAGAGGATTTATGGGTGGCGCTTGGTTCTTTATTTGCCATATCGCCTGTTGAAAAAGGTAAACCTGAATTTATGCTTCGATTGATTATAGGAATTGCTCCTTAATAAAATCGTACAAAAGTGCTAACAGCTTATAGTTCAACAGTCGTAAAAATATGAAAATATATTGAAAATCTGTTTCCCCTAATTATGAAAGTAGGGGAATTATGATAAACAGCCAAAGGGATTGTATGAAGTTTGAATGAATCATTAAAATCAATAAATATAGGACCATGTCATTACAATGATGAATAGTATTGAAGTAATTCGCGGAAACATCACAAAATTAGAAGTTGACGCTATTGTAAATGCTGCCAACAGATCGCTCTTGGGTGGTGGAGGTGTGGATGGAGCTATTCACCGAGCGGCAGGACCTCAACTGTTGGATGAATGTAAAACATTGGGTGGATGCGAGACGGGAAAAGCCAAAATTACAAAGGGATATAATTTGCCTGCGAAATATGTGATCCATACCGTCGGTCCGGTCTGGAATGGTGGCAATAACCATGAAGAAGAGTTACTGGCAAGTTGTTACCAAAGTTGTTTTACGCTGGTGAAGGACTACTCCATTAAATCAGTGGCTTTTCCGGCAATCAGCACGGGTGTATATCGGTTTCCCTTGAAAAAGGCAACTCAGGTAGCGATCCATGAAACGTTAAAGTTTCTCGAAACATACAAGGAACTTGAAAGGGTAATCTTCGTCTGTTTTTTACGTGAAGTTTTTGAGGTTTACGAGCGGGAATTAGCGAAACGGAAATTGTAGAAACCTGTACTAAACGACGGCAGATTCTAAAAAGGTAAATGAAACTCTGTCTTTTGTACATAACATTCGAGCCATGATATTGTATGGCATAGTCATTTGATGTTCACCGTGACCGCATGGGAAATTTGAAATAATGGGGAATTGAGTATCTCTACATACATCTAAAACAATTTCGTCCAGGCTTTTTCCAAAAGGTATTTCTTCATCACTGAGTTTGGTCACTTCCCCTACAATCAATCCAGCTATCCTGTCTAATTTCCCCGACCTTTTAAGATGTAAAAGCAGACGATCAATACTATAAAGTTTTTCATCTGTATCTTCTATAAATAATATTTTTTCCTCTGTATTGAAATCAAAGCGAGTGCCAATCATGTTAATCAGGAGTGTCAAGTTTCCCCCGAAAAGTCGTCCCTCTGCATTTCCCTGACGTAACACTTTTGGTTGTTGATCTTTGGGAAATATAATCTCTGATGGAGCATAAGACGAAATAACTTCAAATAGATATTTCCATGTGAATTCATCTTTTGTGTCAACAAAGCTAATCAACATGGGACCATGAAATGTTGTGAGTCCAGTAGTTCTTAAAATAGCTGAGTGCAGAGCAGTAATATCACTATATCCTACAAAAATTTTAGGATTGCGTTTTATCAAATCGTAGTTGATCATATCCGTAACGCGAATGGCTCCATATCCTCCGCGAGAGCAAATAATAGCTTTGACTTCTTTATCGCTGTACATTTCTTCAAGCTCTTTTACCCTGTCTTCTGTAGATCCGGCATACTGGTTTTCTCTTAAACTAGCGGCACTCCCGACTTTGACCACCTATCCAGCTTTTTCTAACAATCTGACTGATTTTA
>JADFPG010000092.1 GCA_022562455.1 Fidelibacterota bacterium
ATTATTATTATCACATAAATTGCCACGTTCCCGAAACTTCGGGATCGTGGACAATATTTGCCGAAAGAAAACCGGATTTCCTGTCTCCATAAGAATGAGGGCGGGCAGGTACAATGAACTTAACTCCACGGTGTCCTCCACCTACCGCCTTTAGATTCAAGTTTAAGATCCTTTAGAGTAGGAGATTTTACGTTGATCCGAAGGTAGTACCCGGAGATGTAACCGGAGGGTATCCATGTGAAGGTAAGTACCCAGCAATGGAGGTCCCTGGTGATGTGAAACCGGTGGCTGACTAAGTCGCGTTTCAAGAGGTCAAATCGGCTTTCGTATGTGACATGCCAGAATTTTGTGGGGTTCATCCGCAGGTTCATCCCCATCCAGAATGTATCTTTAGGTTTGGTGGAAACGCTACGATTGGTTGTGTATCGTAAATTAACATTGGCATCCCAGATATTTCTTTTCACAGGTTTAGGCTGACTGGTGGATTGGGATTTTATTAGCTGAATGGAAGTCAGGTCCTCATCAGTGGTGTCTGCCTGAGTTAACTCATCTTCATCCTCCTGAGATGAGATTTTTTGTTGTTTTCCTGAAATGCGAAAGCCGGTTGAAAAGCTCATGTTCACCAATCTTGGAATTGGGATACCCTGCGAGTTTTTATTAATACTGTTCACCCGTTTTAAAGTGCTCCCAACTTTTTCAGCACGGTAGAAATCATGGGTCATGGATACATCCAGATTTAATTTCATTGGGAGTTTCGCTCGAAAAGTAGACCTTAATTTTGCCCATCCGAATTCTTTTGCTGCGAAGTTGTAACTGGTACTCATGTTCCAGGTGACGAGGTTATTGATTTTTCTCTCTTTGTCCCCCTCTAACATTTTTGCCTGAAATACATTCTTGACCGAAAGATTAATGCTTCTTCTCTCTTGTCGGGATGTGGCTCCAATCATTGTCCCGTTAAAGGGGTCAAAATTGTATTCGGTACCAGAGCTGTCTTTAATAGTTTTAAAATAACCAAAATCGTATCCATAGAACTTTTTAGAAAAATCCGGCTGATATGAAAATCCAACGGAAGGTGTAATGGTGTGCCTGATGGCAATCAGAGGTCCGATTTTGACCGGGAATAATCCGTAAAGTTTAGTGTTGGCATTCAAATTGAGAGATCCGGTAAGTCTGGAACGAAACTCTCTGATTTCACTCTTGCCAATGGGATTGCCATTCACATCAGCGGAGTCGGCATCAAAATATTTGGTAATCCAACCTTCTCTCAAGTTAATACTTGGGCGAAGAGCGATGTATTTAAACAGCTTACCGGTACCTGAAAGTGAAATATTGTGGGCCCAGCTGTTATCGTACGTTTGTTCTAAATCGCCCCAAATGTAGACGGAGTCGGAATCTGCATTCTCTGATACCAGCAACTTGGATTTATAGAACCCTGTTCCGTTATTTCTAATCTTGCTGTTATAGTTCCAGTAGAGGTTTGTACCCTTAGTTCCTTTAAACAGTTGAGACTGACTTTTATTTATGGAAAGAGACGGGAAAACAGTATTAGTCTGAACGACACGCATCCCTGATTTGTTTGGCTCTGTGTAATAAATGGATGTAGAATCGATCTTTTCTTCAGACATTAGATTTCTTTTTCGGGAGAGGTTTAACGAGAAGCTGGAATTAATTTTGGGCCATCTCTTCGAATAAGTGGCATTGGATATGATGTATTGGTCGAGTCTATCTCCCAAATCTATACCAAACCTGCGGTTGAAGTCGCTGTTGGATACATATTCGGCGCGGGCATTAAAATTCTGGTTATATCGAAGTCGTTGAGTGTGGTTCCAGGAAAGCGCCCACTTTATCTGCTTGGGATCGCTGAATATATTACCGATATCCTGATCCTGGACTGTTCGAGTGTATCGAAAATTCAGATTTCCACTGTACCCGTACCTTTTGAAGTACCGGTTTTTGCTTCGAAACAGGATACCCCATTTATCATAAAAGTCTAATAGAAGGGTTGAATTCACGTGATCGTTAACAGCCCAGAAATAACCAAGTCCTCTTAGCTGCCTTCCACGGGGATTGTCCTTTCCATAGGAGGGCATGATCCATCCGGAATGACGCCTACCACTTTGATCTGGGAATACACCGAAAGGGAGGGCAAAGAGGGGAATCCCGCTGATATAGAGTACAATCGGTTTTACGATGATTTTATCTCCTGTAATCATTTTCATCTGTCTGCTTTCAAAATGGAAGTGAGGATCCGGATCCAGGTTGCAGGTGGTATAAGCGCTGTAACTCACATAAAAAACGTCTTCACTCTGATTACGGATTTCTTCCCCGGTATAGTACCCATCATCCATTTGAGTTTTACCGTGATGTATTCGACCGTGCCCCGTGTCCAGATTGTAAACCAGAGCCTGCCCAACAATAGGGTTCTTTCCTTTTTCCAATAATTGGGGAAATTCAGTTGGGTCATCGGATTGAACATCGGGTGGGAGGGGAAGCGCTGTCAAAAGGTTATCTTCCCATGAAACTTTGATATATCCGGATTTTAAGGTAACATCCTGGTAATCAATTTTTGCGGTTTTCCGGAGTTGAGTTTCTTCATCCGGAATAGAATAGTGAATGGTATCCGCTCGATAGATAATAGGTGCATGAATGTTGTCAGATGCATCATCGGGAGTATATTCTCCTCTGCCCCCTCCCGCGATATGAATGGTTTTCAATTCACTTTCTCCAACACTATTGGGCTCAAAAAGGAGGGTGATGGTATCACCTGTTGCGAAGTTTTTCCCCTGGTAAACAGAATCCACCTCAGAAGATCCTTCTGAAAAAAGATGATACAGGGTCGTCGCCATTCCTTCCAATCTTACCGAGTCGATTATACCATCTTTGAAGAAAGCTTCCATTCGCTTACCGGTCATTTCATCGACAAACTGCACTTTTTGATAGATAGTTTTGGTTGAATCGTCCTTCGAAATCCGCTCTAATTTCCCTTCAGTTTCGTAAACAATATGAGCGTGATCGGGAATAATTAGTTGTTGGAGAATATCCTCCATATATATCAGGTGGATTTCATCTCCGGAGATTGTTTGTCCTGCTTCATTGATTTTGGGATTTTCCAGCAATAAAGATTGTTCAAGCTGTGCGTTGTAAATACTTTTCCCACAGGTTGCATTGCGTTCCCCTTCTTGAATTGTCACATTTCCAATAGCTGTATAACTGGCGGCGTCCGCTCCCTCTTCCTTTTTATAAATAAGATTATCCGTAGTGATGATTTGACTACCCTGGGTAAAGTGGACAGCGCCGGTTGCGATACCGCTATCGGATTCCAGAAAATATGTGAGTGTATCAGACAGCAGTTCATAATCAGGATCTTCGAAGTGGACGTGTCCAAAACCTATCAATATATCGTTTTGGGAATCGAACACAAGAGAATCGACGGTCATGGTCTGTTCATTCCTCTCCATCAGAACATCCTCAATAAATGACCCGATTCCATCTTTTTCTCGATAATAAGCCCGATTGGAAGTTAGAATAACATCCCCTTTTTTAAACTTGACGTTGCCTGTGAGATGTTGAATGGCCTTTCCATCATCTCCTGTTATATTCTCCAATTCATCGGCGTGAATCAGACGCAAGCGTTCCTTTGGCTCGGCTAACAATTGGTAACCAAATAATAAAATAAAAATGGGAAGAATGTGCATAAGTGTTAGAGTGTTAGAGTGTTCGTGTCGAATACAGTTATTATAACTTGAACACATGCTCAAACGGAGTTCCTTTGACCCGAAGGGTCTCCCTTGTCCCGTAGGGACTCCCTCCGCGAGGAGGAAAACACTTTCTCAAACGGAGTCCCTTTGGGAAACACTTTTAAGTTTAGGGAGGTATAACATCACAAATCACGTTTCATGTTTTCCTATCTCCGGCTTACTGCAACAAATATCATTCTCGAGGATACCTCCCTTTCCAGAGAAGGTGAAGCCGTTTCCGAATGAATTCCTCATACCCTTGTTTTGTTGGGCGATAAAACGCTTCCGGTTTCATATCATCCGGGAAATAATTGACGTCAACAAAGTGGGTAGGGTGGTTGTGAGGGTATTCGTAATTTTTACCATAATCCAGCGATTTCATCAGTGATGTGGGTGCGTTTCGTAAATGAAGGGGTACCGATGAAGTTCCGTCCTTCTCTATTTTTTGTCTGGCTTCTGATATGGCAATGTAACTGGCATTTGACTTTTGTGCTGCCGCCAGATAGGTTGTCACTTGAGCCAGTACTAATGAAGCTTCCGGCATGCCGATTGTGTGAACAGCTTGAAATCCGGAAGTAGCCACAACAAGAGCCTGAGGATCGGCGTTCCCGATATCCTCAGAAGCAAGAATAATCAGGCGGCGGGCAATAAATTCCGGTTTCTCACCGCCCTCCAACATTATAGCTAACCAATAGATCGCTGCGTCAGGATCACTTCCCCTGATTGATTTGATAAAAGCCGAAATGGTGTCGTAATGATAGTCACCTGTCTTGTCGTAAAGATGATGTTTGTTTTGTAGTGCTGCTATCAAAATCTCATGTGTGATGGTGATTTTATTCTGACCATCATCAGCCAATACGACAGCATTCTCAAGTGTGTTCAACATTTTACGAGCATCCCCGCCTGATGATTGGATTAGAGTTTTACGAACATTGTTTTCAAGCGAGATATTTTTCTTCTGCAAAAGGAT
Source organism: Fidelibacterota bacterium (assembly GCA_022562455.1). GTDB lineage: Bacteria > Fidelibacterota > Marinisomatia > Marinisomatales > SCKK01 > SCKK01. The sequence goes on from JADFPG010000092.1 coordinate 4,708, forward strand.
ATCTGTTTTTAGGGCACGAGTAAGTATTGTCTCAAGGTCTTTTGATGACAAGCTTTCCAGTTTCAGTATTTGACATCTGGATAACAGGGGAGAAATAATTTCAAAGGACGGGTTTTCGGTGGTAGCGCCAATAAGAACGAGGGTACCATCCTCAACACCATGCAAAAGGGCATCCTGCTGTGCCTTGTTGAACCGGTGTATTTCATCGATAAATAGTATAGTGGATTTGTTCATCTGAAAGTAAGTTGAACCTATGTTAAGTATTTTGCGGAGATCTTTAACCCCGGATGAAACGGCGGAAATTTCGTAAAATTCTGCGTTTGATTCCCAGGCGATGATTTTTGCAAGCGTGGTTTTGCCAGTACCCGGAGGACCCCATAAAATACAACTAAATGGCTGTTGTGCTCTTAAAGCGCTTCGAAGCAGCGACCCTTTCTTTAGCAAATGATCTTGACCAATAAACTCCTCCAACGTTGCGGGCCGAATTCGTTCGGCTAACGGAGGTAGATTTGATTTACTTTTTGCCACGATAATTGAATTTAGACTTGCATGGAGGTAAAATCAAATGTTGGGTGAGCCTTACCTAACCCACATTTCTCACCAGAAATCTACTAGGATGGCGGATATACTTACAACTACTGCATTTTGCTCGAAAAATGTTCTCAACGTACTGTTCAGTATGTCTCCGTGCATTTTTCTTCGCAAGCCTTGTATTTGCAAACATCTTCACCATCACGCGACGATCCCTGGTGAGAAATGCGGGCTAAGGTAGGAAAAATTGATAATTATTCTTACTATTGGTTCGCTAATTTCAAGAAAAGGAGGATAATATGGCAAAAATTAGTTACTTAATGGTTTTGATGTCACTGGTATTCATAGTGACTTGCGGAAAGAAATCTGATGAGGAAAAGAAAGCAGAGGAGGTTAGTGTAACCGGGGTTGAAGTTATTACTGAAAGCGGATTGAAATATATTGATGAGAAAATTGGAACGGGTGTAACTCCTCAGTCGGGGCAGACCGTAAGTGTCCACTATACCGGCTGGTTAGAGGATGGTACGAAGTTTGATAGCTCAGTGGATAGAGGTAAACCATTCTCATTTGTCATTGGAGTAGGGAGAGTCATCCGAGGATGGGATGAAGGTGTAATGACCATGAAAGTCGGGGGAAAACGAAAACTTATTATTCCCTCGGATCTTGGATATGGAGCCAGAGGGGCGGGAAAGGATATTCCACCAAACGCTACCCTTATCTTTGATGTGGAATTGCTTGGAATAAAATAATTCTCACCTATTGATTGATAATATGCCTGCCCCGTAAGGAGTATAGCGACTGTACGGGGTTCATGTGTTCAGGTGTTTCCTTCGAGATAGGACAATAATGCATTAATCCCGAACCTTCGGGAAACACTTTAACACTTTCTCCCTAACATCCGGGATTTCGTCTTTCGGTTTTCTACGCTTAGCTTTTCCCGCAGGGATGCCTATGGCACAGCTTTGTCCGAGTTAGGTGCTTTGAGGTTTATTAAATGATTCACCAATCTCACAAAAAATCTTGGCCTGTTTACCTGGGGACCTATGAATCAGGTGAGTTAGCACAGAAAGTTGATCATGCCTTAAAAATGTTGAAGGCATGTTACGTCTGTCCCCGGGATTGTGGAGTCAACCGCTTGGAGAACAAATGGGCTGTATGTAAAAGTGGACGGTATGCAGTTGTCAGCAGTTACTTTCCTCATTTTGGAGAGGAGGATTGCCTTCGAGGGTGGAAAGGTTCCGGGACGATTTTCTTTTCTCACTGCAATTTAAAGTGTGTCTTTTGCCAGAACTTCGACATCAGCCAACCCGCATCCGGTCCGGGCGGAAATGGAGCCGGCATTGAGGTTGACTCTATCCAATTGGCAAATATGATGTTATCCCTGCAGGAAAAGGGGTGTCATAATATTAATTTTGTGACACCAGAGCATGTGGTTCCTCAAATCGTAGAAGCGCTCCCTATCGCCATTGAGAAAGGACTTCACCTCCCTTTGGTCTATAACACCAGCGCTTTTGATTCCCTGGAAAGCCTTAGACTGATGGATGGATTGGTGGATATTTATATGCCTGATTTCAAGTTCTGGGATCAAGAATATGCCAGACGATATCTAAAAGCAGTAAAATATCCGGAAGCAGCGAAAGCAGCAATCAAGGAAATGCACCGGCAGGTAGGGGATCTGCAGTTTGATGGAAATGGATGGGCAGTTAGAGGATTGTTAGTTCGTCACCTGATAATGCCGGGAATGACGAAGGACTCACAAAAGATTTTTAAATTCCTGGTGGATGAGATTTCACCGGAAACATTTATTAATGTAATGGACCAGTACCGACCGGCTCATAAGGTGGGGGGAAAATCATACCAGGATATCAACCGTTCTATCACTCAATTGGAGCTACGCCAGGCTTACAATGTTGCTCGGGAACTGGGTTTGCATCGGTTTGATAAAAAGCGCTTTGCTTCTGTTCCTTAGATAAAAAAACATGACATCCATCAGACTTCGGCGTGAGCTCAGTCGAACGCTGACGGAGGCCATGTTTAAATATAGACCTACCGATCCCGAAAGGTGATATCGGGACGACCGGCTGAACTAAGCGGCTCCTTGCCATTCCACCGATTACACAAAAAGTAAAAGTTGTGAATAAATAAAAGATTCCGTTTAGACCCCATGGCAAGTAGTCCGCTTGAGTGATTTGTTATACATGGGTTGGTAAAATGGATACTTCCTCTTTATTTGCTTTTTTAAGTATTCTTGGACTTAATGAGACTATTTTGCGCTTACTTTTCTTCTCTTGATTTTTTAAGTCTCGATATATTGCGTCTAAATCATAATTGAACTTCGCAGCATGTTCCTCTCTTACTCTCCTGACTTCTTCAACAATGCTATCTCTCCACATATGTTATCCTCCTAAAAGTTCTTCTGGTGTACAAATAATGGGAGCTTCATAACCCTTAATTCGACATCTTTCTTCTATCATATGCCTCATTTCTGCATTGGCTATATGAGCACAATGCCATGAACCGTTGCAACTGCAATATGCAAGGAATCTTCGGTTGCTTTTTGGGGAAGGAAATTTTCCTTTATTAATTCACGAGCTAATAATACAGCTTCCTTATTAACCTCAAGAAGTGAGATATCTTCAATCTGTTTTAATCGTTTCTGAGCAGCTTGTTCATCGCCTGAACCGGCTTCTTGAATAACAAGCTGCGATACAAACAAATTGAATTTCTTTCGCCGTGCTTCCCACCATTCTTGGGTTAACTGCTGATGTGCAGCAAGAATGATGTCCCTGCTTGGGCGAGCGGTAAGATAGCTTACAATGGTAGTTTCAAGGTAAATATTTGGTTTCATACTATATATATTAACATAGTAAATACAAATATCTAAATCTTAAAATGTATAACAAGAAAGCTCAGGTGCAGCAAGTTTTGACCTCCTAAACATCTGTCCGTCAGACTTCGGCGTGAGCTCAGTCGAACGCTGACGGATATCATGTTTAAATACAGAGCTACCGATCCCGAAAGGTGGTGTCGAGACTACTCACAATCAGCCGGAGTGGGGGTTAGGCGGGAACTTCCAACCGAACCAAATATTTCATCGAAAAAACTTTCTTTTTCCAATTTGGATTGCCATTGGCGATGCCTCTTTACAGATTCAATTTGCTTTTTATGTGGAATTGACATAAAACGATTGGTTTCAACTGGTCCTAATCTGTCCAACAGGATTTCGATTCCTTGTTCCAATAACTTTTCCTGACTAATTAATTTACTTTTCTTCATTTTGGCAGTCTTTTGTATTTGGTAATTTATAAATATAATCTAAAGTTTACACTGTTGAGAATCAAACAACCAAAAACCAAAAGATATGAAATTTTTGTGTACACCTAACTCCGAATTATCCCGACAAAGAGGTTGGTACGAAATTTCTATTCGTAGAGCCACCTCGGGGATTCGAACCCCGGACCTACGGTTTACGAAACCGTTGCTCTGGCCAGCTGAGCTAAGGTGGCAATTTTACTGAGAATTTGTCGGGATGCTGCTCTACTTCCCCCGATAAGTCAGGGGGAAGCTACGGTGACAATCTCACCGAAATGTGTTAATAATTGTTTCAACCAATGTTAAAAGTTACAAAGAAATCAGGTTAGGATAAAAACTTCATAATTAAAAAGATTGTCTATTCAGGCTTAGGCTAAGGCACAAGCTAAGGAAAAGAGAGATGGGTTATAAAGAATGACAAATAACGAATAAAGAATAACGCCTACCCTGTAAGGAACGAAGTAACTGTACAGGGAATAAGTAATATCAAAATAGTAAATAGTAAGTCGTACATTATTGAAAAAACGAAGAGTATTTTGGTTGAATCTGTCCCAAGGATCCTTTGTAAATGCTCTTATTCATTCGTTGTCCCAAAGGGACTCCTGCTACCCGAAGGGTCTCCTATCGGAGGAGGAGTCTTAGCCTTCGCCTCGTTTGACCAAATAGCCTAAATAGTTACAAGATTTACTTATTCTCAGGATGGGAAATTAAAGCTGACCGGTAAGCTCCATATATCTCCCCTAAATAAAAGATGCCTGTCCCGATCCCCAAAACTGTTGTACTCACTCGATTTCCATTTTGATAATTCAAATAGGTTGTATTCAAAACCAGTGCAAATGTGAGAAATCCAAAAAGACCATCCCAGGTTCTACCTGCATATATCCGGCCTGCCCCGGGAATGATAGCTGACAATCCTGCAGCCAAAATAGGTGAACGGCTGGATTTACTTTGTCCGCCAGCCCTGTGGAATAGGGTTCCTCTTTGGAATTCCACAGGGCCAGCTGGTGGATTGGGGACATGATCGATTAACCTGCCGTCAACATAAAAATTTTCAGATGCAGGTATATCGGGGTTTCTATCTCTGATATGATAGTGGAAAGCGGCAGGGTTGCACCTGACAATCCTGTCCGCTGCGATGATAGATCCTTTGACCACCCCATGTTGTGAAATGCTTTGAGCGGCAAAATTGCTGCAACTGGGATAAAACTGGCATTTCAGGAAAGGCACATTGTAGGAAAGACGCTGCCACAACGCTATTGGGGCAACCACGGTTTTTTCTACAAAAGAACTTTCTTTCGAGACTAATAATGTATCAGCAGGGTATTTGGATTGTGCAAATATATTTGTAAATATAAGTATCAGAACGATAGCAAATGTTTTTTCCATTGAATAAAATTACTCTTGAATTATAATTTAATTCCACCCATATTTTAACGATTTGATTTTCTCTAAACATAACTCATCTATCCGGAGCCTCATAAAAAGGCTTACGTTGACTATCTGTATTCTGGGGATTGTGAATGCAGCGACAGAAGTCAACATACTTTATACGAACAATACCAATGGCGCCCTGGAAAATTGCCTTTGCCCGGGGAAATCTTATGGTTCATTGGAAAAACGTGTAAAATTCATACGAGATTGGATGGAGGTTCATCCGAATACCCTCATTCTGGATGCTGGGGACTTCCTGTCTGCTTCAAAAAAGGTTCTTAAAGATAGCATTGCGTTTCGGGCTTATGAAATGATCCCTTATGACGCTGTGGGACTGGGAGACCAGGAGTTTTTTCGGGGCGTTAAGGTTTTAGCAGGATTGATGAAGGGTTCCTCATTGACTTTTGTGGCAACCAATCTGGTGAAACCGGAACTGCCTGGCGTTTTATCCGAAATCATTGTTGTTCGGGAAGGAATTACCTTCGGCATTTTGAGCGTGATGGGTTCCAGGATTTTCAATTTTTACCCCGAAGAAATAAAAGCTGAAATAGAGGTATTACCCTATGAAGCTGTATTAAAAGATAAAATTCCCGGGTTAAGAGAACAGGTGGATGTGATTATTCTTTTATCACACATGGGTATAGATGATGATCGGGAATTGGTGAAGACGGTACAAGGAATAGATTTGCTCATAGGCAGTCATACGCAAACGGTTCTTGAATCCCCGGAAAAAGTAGGGGAAACGTTGATCGTCCAGGCAGGAAAGGATGGATATTATGTGGGAAAGTTGACTCTCCGGTTTGGTGATGATAAAAAGATCAAGGGATATGATGGGGAATTAATTCCCATGGATATTACTCTCCCTAATGATTCGACAGTGGTGAAAATGATTATCGATTACAATCGTTTAAGCCGGTTGAAAGCAGGTAAACGGGTTGAAAGAATTCCTCCGATCCCAGAGGATTTTATCATTGCATCGACTGACCGTTGCAGTTCATGTCATCCGGAGCAATTATCTCACTGGTCAATC
>JADFPG010000007.1 GCA_022562455.1 Fidelibacterota bacterium
CGGATATGAAGACGGTAGTGACAGGAGTGGAGATGTTTCGTAAGGAGTTGGATGAAGGCAGAGCGGGAGACAATGCAGGATTATTGTTACGGGGAGTAGACAAGGATGCGTTAAAACGTGGGCAGGTGATATCTGCACCTGGGAGTATTACACCTCACACGAAGTTTAAGGCTGAGGTGTATGTACTGAAGAAGGAAGAAGGAGGAAGACACACGCCCTTTTTCAATGGGTATAGACCTCAGTTTTATTTTCGGACAACGGATGTGACAGGGATTGTGAATTTACCTTCAGGGACGGAGATGGTGATGCCGGGAGATAATGTGACGGTTGAAGTAGAGTTGATCAGTCCTATTGCCATGGAGAAGGAATTGCGTTTTGCCATACGTGAGGGTGGTCATACGGTAGGCGCCGGTGTCGTTACGGAAGTGGTTGAATAAAGGAGGTTTCATTTTGGCTGGACAAATGCTCAAAATCAAATTGAAGGGTTACGATCACCATCTGTTGGATAAGACAACGGAGAAGATCGTTAAGACTGTGAAATCCACTGGAGCTGTGATCTCAGGGCCAATTCCCCTACCTACAGATAGAACAATCTATACTGTTTTACGATCCCCACATGTGAATAAAAAATCGAGAGAGCAATTCCAGACAAAAATTCATAAACGGCTCATTGAAATTCTCAATGCTTCACCCAAAACAGTAGATGCACTCATGAAATTGGATTTATCAGCAGGTATAGATATTCAGATAAAGGCGTAAAAATGCCAGGATTAATAGGAAAAAAAGTTGGAATGACACGGATCTTCGATTTGAAGGGGCATGATATACCTGTTACTGTAATTCAGGCAGGTCCGTGCGTGGTTGTACAGGTGAAAACAAAAAACAAAGATGGATATGACTCTGTACAATTAGGTTTTGGTGATAAAAAAGAGAGCCGGACAAATAAGCCAATGGCAGGGCATTTTAAAAAAGGAAATGTATCTCCAAAGCAATATTTGGTTGAATTTCCTCTTAAAAGAGGTAGAAAGCCAAAAATTGGGACTTCCTATACTGTCTCATTATTTAAAGAAGGAGATCATGTTTCCGTCAGGGGTGTATCCAAAGGCAAGGGATTTGCCGGAGTTGTGAAGAGACATGGGTTCAAGGGAGGACCAAAAACTCATGGACAATCTAATCGGTTGAGGGCGCCTGGTTCTATTGGACAATCTTCAGATCCGTCCCGCGTTTGGCGTGGAATGAAAATGCCGGGACATATGGGTAATAAAAAGATTTTTCTGAAAAATCTCGAGGTTGTTAAGATAGATGAAAGTAATAATTGTTTGTTTATTAAAGGCGCTATTCCAGGAGCAAGAAATGGCATTGTTACTTTGTTAAAGTAGCGAAGGGTGAAAGTATGCGTTTGCAAGTACATAATACAAATGGTGAAGCAACTTCAAAAGTAACGGTGCACGATTCCGTGTTCAAGATTGAGCCCAATGAAGATGTTGTGTACAGAGCGGTTATTGCTGAAATGATAAATTCACGTCAAGGAACACATTCTACAAAAACTAAAGGAGAAGTTAGAGGTGGTGGTAGAAAGCCGTGGCGCCAAAAGGGAAGAGGAGTAGCAAGAGCCGGTTCCATACGCTCCCCTATTTGGAGAGGCGGTGGTGTTACCTTCGGTCCAAAACCGAAAAAATATAAAGCGAGGCTACCCAAAAAGATGAAACGTCTTGCTCGACGGAGTGTTCTCTCTCAAAAAGTAAAAGATAAAGCAATTGTTATTTTAGATGAAATTAAATTTGATACACCAAAAACAAAATTGTTTTTGGAAGTAATAAGTAATCTTGGGATCGAAAAGAAAAAGATTACATTTTTACCTTGGCAGGTGGACAGGAACGTGATGCTTTCACTACGGAATATTCCCAATGTATCATTGGTTCGAGCTAAGCAGGTTTCTACGATTGATTTATTAGACTGCGATGTGCTTTTATTCGAGAAAAAGGGGATTACAGAGTTAAACGAACAATTACTGGTAAACTGATATGGATAAGAAGAGGCAAATAATAATTAGACCAATAATGACTGAAAAGATGAGTAGACTTGAGGATACTCAAAGGAAGTTTGCTTTTCAAGTTGATTCCAGTATTAACAAAATTGAGATAAAAAAAGCGATAGAGAAAAAATTTAATGTGAAGGTTTCAAATGTTCATACAATGAATATTAAGGGAAAAAGTAAAAGCATGACAATCCGTAGTGGTGGACGTGTGATCCGGACTTCCGGACGGAGAGCCAATTGGAAGAAGGCAATTGTTACTCTGCAAGAAGGATTTAAAATAGATTTATATGAATCAGAAGTGGCCAGGTAATACATGCCGATAAAAAATAAGAAACCGAATACACCTGGACAACGGTTTATGTCTGTGTCTACATTTGAAGAGTTGACGCGGAAAACTCCAGAGAAAAGTCTCATTCGACCCCTAAAGAAATCAGGGGGCAGAAATAATAAAGGTCGTATTACATCTCGAAGGAGAGGAGGCGGTCACAAACGGCAATACCGAATTATTGATTTCAAGCGGAATAAATTTGATATTCCGGCAAAAGTAGCATCAGTTGAGTATGATCCGAATCGATCCTCTCGAATCGCACTTTTGCATTATGCTGATGGGGAAAAAAGATATATCCTTGCACCATTTGGATTGAAAGTAGGAGACTCTATTATTACCGGTGAAAAGACTCCATTGAGAATCGGGAACTCTATGAAATTAAAAAACATCCCATCTGGGCTTGTTGTTCATAATATTGAATTAATCCCAGGTAGAGGAGGACAAATGGTAAGAAGCGCGGGTACAGGTGCTCAAATAATGGCGAAAGACGCAGGTATGGTTACTTTGAAACTACCTTCTGGTGAAATTCGGATGGTACGTGAAGATTGTAGAGCAACAATTGGTGAAGTGGGAAATCGAAGTCATGAGATGGTAAAGTTGGGAAAAGCCGGCAGGAGTCGTTGGTTAGGTCGGAGACCAAAGGTTCGTGGAGTAGCAATGAATCCTGTTGACCATCCCATGGGGGGAGGAGAAGGAAAATCTTCCGGCGGGAGACATCCTGTAACTCCTTGGGGAGTACCGACAAAGGGGTATAAAACTCGAAAGAGAAATAAAGCATCTAATAAATTTATCGTGAAAAGGAGAAAATAGCGTATGTCTCGGTCAGTAAAGAAAGGCCCATACGTCGATGAGAAGCTACTCAAGAAAATTGAGAAAATGAAAAAAGATGGGAAGAAGAAAGTTATAAAAACCTGGGCAAGACGGTCAGTTATTACACCAGATTTTGTTGGGTATACGCTGGCAATACATAATGGAAGACAATTTATTCCTGTCTTTATATCAGAAAATATGGTGGGACATTTACTGGGTGAATTTTCTCCAACCCGGACGTTTAGGAAGCACTCAGGTGATAGGAAGAAGTAATGATAGCAATAGCTAAAGCAAAATACATACGCCAGTCACCGCGAAAAGTCAGGAAGATATTGGATATTGTTAGGGGGAAAAATGTAGAAACTGCCTTAAATATTCTACATTTTTCTCCACAAAAGGCTTCTTACGTTATCGAAAAAACTATTCGATCAGCTGTATCAAACTTTTTGCAGACTGAGGAAGGAAAATCCAAAGATCCGGACGATTTATTCGTAAAAGAAGCTTATGTGGGAGAAGGTCCAACCATGAAACGGTTCAGGGCAGCTTCCATGGGTCGAGCATCTCGAATTCGAAGAAGGTCAAGTCATCTGACAATCGTACTTGAAGATATGGAACTATAGGAAGGAAAACTGTGGGACAAAAAACACATCCGACTGGATTTAGATTAGGAATTAATAAACCATGGGTTTCAAATTGGTTTGGTGGGAAGAACTTCTCTGAATATATCGCACAGGATATAACCATACGAAAATATATCGAACGTCGTCTACCCAATGCAGGAGTATCTAAAATTGAAATAAGCAGGACTTCCAAAAAAATTACCATTACTATTTTAACTTCTCGACCGGGAATTGTGATTGGGAAAGGTGGTGAGGAGGTAGACCGGTTGCGAGAGGAGATGAAAGTATTGATTGGGACAGATGTTCAAATCAATGTATCCGAAGTTAAAAGACCGGAATTGGATGCCCGTTTGGTTGGTCAGAACATTGCACAACAATTGGTAAAAAAAGTTGCTTATAGAAGGGCAGTTAAGAAAGCGATTCAATCTACTATACGTATGGGAGCAGATGGTATCAGGATTCGGGTAGCTGGACGACTTGGCGGTGCAGAGATTGCAAGGAGTGAAACATTTCGAGAAGGGAGGGTTCCGCTTCAAACCCTCCGTTCTGATATCGATTTTGCAGTAGTCGAAGCCAAGACAACTTACGGGATTATTGGTGTTAAGGTCTGGATTTGTAACGGGGAGATACCTACCTGATGTTAGAACCAAAAAAAGTTAAATGGCGTAAGACGCACCGTGGAAATCGCCGTGGAATGGCCATGAGAGGAAACAGTGTTGCTTTTGGGAGTTTTGGGCTTAAGGCTTTAGAGCCAAGCTGGATTACAGCAAGGCAAATAGAATCGGCACGTATTGCAATCATCAGGAAAATTAGAAAGCACGGTAAAATGTGGATTCGAATATTCCCGAACAAATCGATCACAAAAAAACCGGCTGAAGTCCGGATGGGAAAAGGAAAAGGTGCACCTGAATATTGGGTGGCAAATGTGAAACCGGGACGTATTATGTTTGAAGTAGAGGGAGTAGATAGGGAACTTGCCGCAGAGGCATTCAGACTTGCCGGACATAAACTCCCTATAAAAACTAAATTAGTTGAACGGAAAGAGTTTGGTCATTGAGATTAGAGATTAACGTTATGAAAAGAGAAGAAATAAAAGAAATGACTGTAAACGAGTTGAAATTGAAACTTCAAGACGATTTGGAAGAACTTCAAAATTTAAGGTTTCAGAAAGCTCTTCATCAGTTGGAGAATCCTATGCGTATACATCATATTCGGAAGGAAATTGCCCAAGTCAAAACTGTAATCAGGGAATTTGAATTAGGAATTAGGCAGTTAGAGGAGATGAGTTAGCTTATGAGTGAGAGGGGAAAAGCACAGGTATTTGAAGGAAAGGTTGTCAGCAACCGGATGGAGAAGACGGTTGTTGTTGAGGTTTCTCGTCGTGTCAAACATCCGGTTTATAAAAAATTTATTACGAGGAAAAAGAAATTCAAAGCTCATACTAGTGACCGTTTTAAATGTGATTTGGGGGATTATGTCAGGATTATTTCTTCCAGACCGATAAGTAAAACAAAACATTGGCGAGTGCTTGAAATATTGGAAAGATCAAAAGGAGTATAAAAGAATTTTCTCAAAGGAATTAAGGAAGGAATATGATTCAGTCAGAAACCAGATTAAGGGTTGCGGACAATTCAGGCGCAAAAGAAGTACTCTGTTTCAAGGTTCTTGGTGGCACGAGAAAGCGGTATGCCAGGGTGGGTGACATTATTGTAGTCACCGTGAAAAATGCAATTCCTGGAGGAATGGTAAAAAAAGGAGATATTTCCCGGGCCGTGGTTGTAAGGACAAAGAAAGAAATACGTCGAGTTGACGGTTCTTATGTTAGGTTTGATGACAATGCTGCGGTTCTGCTCACAGGTGCTGGAGAGCCCCGAGGAACGCGAATTTTTGGACCAGTTGCCAGAGAGCTTAGAGAAAAGGGATTTATGAAGATTATTTCGATGGCGCCAGAGGTGATATAGGATGAAAATTAAAAAAGGTGATTTAGTGATTATCATTTACGGGAATGATCGTGGTAAATCCGGTAAAGTGCTTCGAGTGTTTCCTAAAAGAAGTCAGATTATCGTAGAGGGTATAAATTTTATAAAACGTCATACTAAACCGTCACAGCAAAACCCACAGGGAGGGATAGTGGAAAAGGAAGCTGCTATTCATGTCTCGAATGTTATGATGGAATTTAAAGGTCAGAGAACACGTATTGGTCACCGATTTTTAAAGACTGGGAGAAAAGTTAGAGTTGCAAGGAAAACAGGAGAAGACATCGATACATAGGATGAATCTTGGCTGAAGGAAAAACAAAAGTGGACAAAAAAGTTAAAACAACTTCGAATGTACGAGGTAAATCCGGTGCTCGTAAAACGAAGATAAAAGCTGTAATAAAAAAAGAATCAAAAACTGTTACAGCAAAGAAGAAAACCGTCCATCATGAGGGAAATGGTTATATCCCATCCCTGTTGAAAATGTATAATGAAGTGATTATTCTACAATTAATGGATAAGTTGGGGTACAAGAATAAGTTTGAAGTACCAAAGCTTGAAAAAATATCATTGAATATTGGGATGGGCAGGGCAAAAGATGAACCAGCATCTCTTGAGCACGCCGTTGAAGATTTAACAACAATTTCAGGGCAGAAGGCAGTTGTCACATCAGCAAAGAAAGCCATATCAAACTTTAAACTTAGGGTAGGAGATCCAGTGGGTTGTCGAGTTACTTTACGACATTGGAAGATGTATGAATTCTTTGAACGGCTTATTACTATTGCGCTTCCCCGAGTACGTGACTTCACCGGATTACCGGTAAAAGCCTTTGATAAACGGGGTAATTATAGTTTTGGAATTGAAGAGCAAATTGTGTTTCCTGAGATCGATTATGATAAAATTGACAAGATAAGGGGGTTACAGGTTTCTATTGTAACCACAGCTAACACGGATAAGGAGGCTTATGAGCTTCTTTCTGCTCTTGGCTTTCCTTTTCGCGGGAAACTCGAAAAGCAAAAAAAGATGAATGATACAAAGGAAATTTGATGGCAAGAAAAGCACTTATTATCAAAGCTAAACGGAAGCAAAAGTTCAGCACAAGGGAGTATAATAGATGTACAAACTGTGGACGTCCCCGAGCCTATCTAAAGCGGTTTGGACTCTGCAGACTTTGTTTTAGAGAAATGGCGCTGAAGGGTGAAATCCCCGGAGTAACAAAGGCGAGTTGGTAATACAGGAGATTTTTTAAAGTGACAATGACAGATCCTATAGCAGATTTATTGACAAGAATCAGAAACGCTCAAAAAGTGAAAAATCGCTGGGTAGATATTCCAGCATCAAAATTTAAAAAACGAATTATCTACATTCTGAAAGAGGAAAATTATATTAAGGATTATATTATTATTAAAGATGAATTTAGAAAATATTTGAGAATATTTCTTAAATATGATCGTAATGGAGATCCGGTCATCCAACATATAAAGAGGGTAAGTAAACCAGGTCGTAGAGTTTATGCAAGTGTTGATGATATTCCTCGGGTTTTAGATGGACTGGGAATTTCCATATTGACAACGTCAAAAGGGGTTATCTCCAATAAAGTAGCCAGAGAATTAAAAGTAGGCGGAGAAATAATCTGTAATATTTGGTAGGTAATTATGTCCAGAATAGGAAAAAAACCGATTAATATTCCAGAGAACGTTAAGGTAACTATAGATGGGAATCATGTGACCATATCGGGGAACAAGGGAAAATTAGGATTTGATGTCCACCCGGATATCATTGTAAAGAAGGACAATGGAAAGATCGTTGTGACACGACCTTCGGATACCAAATCTCATAGAGCCCTTCATGGCACAACCCGAGCGATATTGGCAAACATGATTGAGGGAATTACAGCTGGGTTTAAAAAAGAACTTGAAATCAATGGGGTGGGTTATTCAGCAATTCTTGAGAGAAATCGGTTAAAACTATTATTGGGATTTTCCCATGATATCTATTTTGATCCTCCGGAAGGGATTAGGATTGTAGCGAAACGCAGCAATATTACTGTATCAGGTATTGATAAGCAACTTGTAGGAGAGGTAGCGGCGAAGATTCGATCTTTTAGACCACCAGAGCCTTATAAAGGGAAAGGAATCCGTTATAGAGGAGAATTTATACGAATTAAGAAGGGTAAAACGGTTGGGGGATAGATTGTGAAACGATTGTATGAAAAGAGGGAAAGGCGGCTCAGACGTCGGAGACGCAGCAAAAGATCTCCCTATCAAATAAGTGATCGTTACAGACTTGTAGTGTATCGCAGTCTTCGTCATATATATGGCCAAATCGTAAATGATACAAAGGGAAAAACGCTTATTGCCTCTTCCACGCTTGATATGAATCTTCAGGAAGATTTAAAGAAAGCGGGCTCAAAAATAGAAAAAAGCATAATTGTTGGTAAAGCTATAGCTGACAAAGCGAAAAAGAAAAGGATAAAAAAAGTCGTATTTGATAGAAACGGTTATCTTTATCACGGGCGTATTAAAGCTTTGGCAGACGGAGCAAGATCTGGAGGGTTAGAATTTTGAATGTCATCGATCCCACGGAAATAGATTTACAGGAAGAAACAGTTGTCAGGATAAACCGGGTAGCCAAAGTAGTGGCAGGTGGTCGCCGATTCAGGTTCAACGCTCTGGTTGCAATTGGTGATAAGAATGGTCACGTTGGTCTTGGACATGGTAAAGCTAATGAGGTTTTATCTGCAATATCTAAAGCAAAAGAAGATGCAAAGAAGAATTTATTTCGTATTCCTCTTATTAAAGGGACAGTTCCTCATAAAATTATCGGGAAATTTGGTGCCAGTCGAGTCATGTTAAAACCTGCCTCCCCTGGTACAGGTATCATCGCTGGGAGTGTAGTTCGTGCGCTGGTTGAACAAGCAGGAATCACAGATATATTAACAAAGAGGTTTGGATCGAATAATCCAAACAACGTTGTGAGAGCAACAGAGGTTGCCTTAAAGGGTCTTCAAGACCCGGTTTCTGTGGCTATGAGACGCGGAATTACTATTTCAAAGATTTTTAAATAACAAATCGATGGCAAAGAAAAAGCAAACTCAATTAAAAATTACTCAAATCAAGAGTGGTATTGGCTACAGGGAAAAAGCGAAAAAAACACTGATAGCCCTCGGTATCAGGAAAATGCACCAGTCCGTATTTCATGATGATACACCCATAATCAGGGGTATGATTAAGAAGGTCGACTTTTTGGTAAAGGTTGAAGAAGTATAGTGAAATTGAATTCATTAAAGGCGCCCTTAGGATTAACGAAAAGGACCAAGCGAGTGGGTCGTGGAGAAGGCTCTGGAAAGGGAAAAACTGCCGGAAGAGGAACGAAAGGTTATCATTCCAGAACCGGTAGCAAACGACGAGCCTGGTTTGAAGGGGGTCAAATGCCTTTGCAGCGGCGAGTTCCAAAAAGAGGCTTTAAAAACACTCGATTTCGGAAAATTCACCAAATAGTTAATCTGGACAGAATAGCGAGCCTTGGTTTGGATAAAGTCGATATCACAATCATGGTTAAAAATAGGTTGATAAAAACTGAAAACAAACCTGTCAAAGTTCTGGGTAATGGTGATCTCGTAAAAGCGGTATTAGTGACTGCAAACGCTTTTAGCAAAACAGCAATGGATAAGATCGAAAGGTCCGGAGGTAAAGCAATAACGAAATGATCGAAAAATTTCGAAATATTTTCAATATCCCTGAACTTAGAAAGAGGATTCTTTTTACGTTGACGATTCTTGTTATTGTTCGGGTAGGTGCCCATATTCCTACGCCGGGGATTGATAGTGAAGCTCTCGGCGCTGCAGTTCAAAATTTCCAGAATACACTTTTTGGGCTTTATGATATGTTTGCCGGAGGAGCATTCCAAAAGGCCACCCTTTTTGCTCTTGGAATTATGCCTTATATCTCTGCATCCATTATCATTCAGCTTATGAGTGTTGTGGTACCCTATTTCCAAAGACTTCAAAAAGAGGGTGAAGAAGGCAGAAGAAAAATTACTCAGCTGACCCGTTACGGCACGGTTTTTATTTCTACATTACAGGCTTATGGAGTAGCCATTTATTTAGAAGGCATGACAGCTGCTATTGCCGGAGGGTCTATCCCAGTCGTTCCAAGTCCCGGTTTATCGTTTCGGTTTATCGTTTTGATAACACTGGTGACAGGGACAATATTTATGATGTGGTTGGGAGAACAGATAACTGAACGAGGGATTGGCAACGGAATATCGCTCATCATCATGATTGGTATTGTTTCAAGACTTCCTAATGTCATCATTAGTGAAATTTCGTTAATACAGGAGGACGTGCGAGGACCATTAACAGAAGTAATTCTGCTTGGACTTATGTTTATCATTGTCGGTTTTGTTGTATTACTTACCCAGGGAACCCGGAAAATACCTGTTCAGTACGCCAAAAGAGTTGTGGGGCGGAAAGTTTATGGTGGGCAATCCACTCATATTCCCATGAAGGTTAACTCAGCAGGTGTGATGCCCATTATCTTTGCCCAGTCTATCATGTTTTTACCCTCCACGGTCGCCACGTTTTTTCATGAAAGTGATTTTATGCAGGGAATTATCCGAGTATTTTCATTCGATCATTGGTTTTATTGGCTGTTCTTTGGTATGCTCATCATTTTCTTTACTTACTTTTATACGGCAATTGCCTTTAATCCTGTGGAAGTAGCCGATAATATGAAGAAACATGGGGGTTTTATTCCAGGTGTGAGGCCTGGTAAAAGAACCGAAGAATTTATTGATAATATCCTCACAAGGGTCACCTTGCCGGGCTCCATTTTCTTAGCATTTGTTGCTGTATTTCCCTACATCCTGATGAATACAATGGATGTTCGATATGATCTGGCGTCTTTTTTCGGAGGTACAAGTTTGTTGATTATCGTTGGTGTGGCATTAGATACGCTACAGCAAGTCGAGTCTCATCTCTTAATGCGGCATTATGACGGGTTCTTGAAAAAAGGAAAACTTCGTGGCAGGCGGAGGTTTTAATCATGGTGCATATTAGAAGCCAGAGAGAAGTAGATTTTATTCGGGAAAGCAGTCGGATAGTTTTTAATACGCTGAACATGTTAGAGAAAGAGATTAAACCGGGAGTAAAAGGGGAATACTTAGATCAATTAGCGGAAGAATTGATCCACTCCGAAGGAGGTGAGCCGGCATTTAAAGGGTATATGGGATATCCTTCAAGTCTATGTATTTCCTTTAATCATGAGGTGGTACATGGAATTCCCAACAGTTGTGAGTTTCGTGAGGGTGACATTGTGGGAATCGATTGTGGCGTATTGAAAAATGGTTATTACGGAGACAGTGCAAGGACGTATCCTATCGGAGATATCTCAAAAGATTTGAAGCGGCTTTTAGAGGTTACAGAAGAGTCCCTATATATTGGGATCAAGAAAGCCAAAACAGGTAATCGAGTTTCTGATATCGGTTATGCCGTTCAAGATTTTGTAGAAGGATATGGATTCAGCGTTGTAAGAGATTTGGTTGGTCATGGAATCGGAAGGCAACTCCATGAGGATCCTCAGGTACCCAATTATGGTGAGCCAGGGAATGGGGTTGAATTACATGCTGGAGTGTGTCTTGCCATTGAACCCATGGTTAATTTTGGCAGGGAGGAAATCTTCACCAAACCTAATGGATGGACTATTTGCACAAAAGATGGCAAACCCTCAGCCCATTTTGAACATACTATTGTGGTGACTTCTCAAGGCGGGAAAATATTAAGTAATGGAGTGTATGATGGTTAAACAGAAAGCGATTACCATAGACGGGACTATTACTGAAGCGCTGCCAAATGCATTGTTTCGGGTAAATGTGGAAATTGGCGGTAAAACGCATGAAGTTCTTGCTCATGTGGCTGGAAAGATGAGAATGCATTTTATTAAGATTCTTCCTGGTGATACGGTTACACTGGAAATATCGCCATATGATTTAAGCAGGGGAAGAATCGTTTTTAGACATAAGTAGGAGTGTATAGGAGTGAAAGTTAGATCCTCAGTGAAAAAAATTTGTGATAAGTGTAAAATCATTCGACGGAAAGGTGTTGTTCGGGTGATTTGTATAAATCCAAAACATAAGCAGAGGCAGGGTTAATTATGGCGCGAATTTCAGGTATAGATTTACCACGAACTAAAAATGTAGAATATGCTATGACCTATATTTATGGAATTGGTCATACTTTGTCTTGTGAAATTCTTAAACAAACAAATGTGGACGGTAATATTAGAGTGCAAGACCTGAGTGAAGAACAGATCGCTGCAATCAGGAAAGAAGTCGGTACAAGGAAGGTAGAAGGTGAACTTAGAACAGAATTGACGATTAATATTAAGCGTCTCATAGACATCGGATCATACCGGGGACTACGGCATCGGAGAGGCTTACCCGTTCGAGGTCAAAACACAAAAAATAATTCCCGGACACGAAAAGGAAAGAAGAGAACCGTAGGTTTAGGAAGAAAGAAGTCAGTTGGGAAGAAAGGGTAATGAATAATTATTATGGCAAAAAAAAGTAGAAAACGTAAGAAGAAAAAAGGTCAGGTTGCTCCTGAGGGAGTGGCACATATTAAAGCTACGTTTAATAATACTAATATAACATTGACTGATATGCATGGGAATGTAATTACTTGGGCAACTGCTGGTACAATAGGATTTAAGGGTTCTCGAAAAAGCACCCCATTTGCAGCGGGTCAGGCAGCCGAGAAAGCTGCAAGGGAAGCCATGGAACGGGGTTTGAAAAGTGTGGAAGTTCTCGTAAAAGGACCGGGGTCCGGTCGAGAGCCGGCAATACGGTCGTTGGCGGTAGCCGGTCTCGAGATTACGTCTATGAAAGATATTACTCCAATCCCTCATAATGGTTGTCGCGCGCCAAAGAAGCGTCGGGTATAGGAGGAGAATTAATGGCAAGGTTTTTGGGACCCAAAGGGAAAATCGTTCGGAAATTTGGCGAAAATATTTTTGGATTAAAGAAGTTCGACCGTTTATTGGACAGGAAAAATTATAAACCAGGTCAGCATGGTCAGAGTCGGCGTCGTAGAAAATCCAACTATGCCATGCAGTTGAGTGAGAAACAGAAACTAAAATATATGTATGGGCTCCTTGAACGTCAATTTCGTCGTTTCTTTAAAATGGCAGATAAGATGAAAGGGAATACCGGGTTAAACCTGTTGATACTGTTAGAGCGACGCTTGGATAATGTCGTCTACAGGATAGGATTTGCTCCCAGTCGAATGGCAGCAAGACAATTAGTTTCCCACAGACATTTCCTTGTTAATGACAGGATAGTGAATATTCCGTCATATCTTGTAAAACCTGGAGATGAGATTAAGGTTCGTGACCAGAGCAGGAAACTAGGGATTATCCATGATTCTATCAAAAAAATTAAAGGTGATTTGGATCTTCCGTGGTTATCTCTCGATAAAGCTACCCTAACAGGTAAATTTCTTGAGATCCCTGAACGAGATCAAATGGGTCTTGTAGATGTTAAAGAGCAAATGATAGTAGAATTGTATTCAAAATAGTAGAGTGAGGAATCAAAAGAATGACCAAAAATAATGAGTTAAAATTTAAAATTGATGAGCAATCATTAACAGATAGTTATGTACGTTTTACGCTTGAACCTCTTCAAAGAGGGTTTGGAATTACGATTGGGAATGCGATGCGTCGTGTACTCATGACGAGTATTCCGGGTGCTGCGATCACTTCTGTTAAAATTGACGGTGTTTTGCATGGATATTCTACAATTAAAGGGGTGGTTGAAGATGTTTCAGACATGATTATCAACCTCAAAACTGTCCGTTTTAAGTTGTCAGATTCTAAACCGGATAAGGTGGTTTTAAGCTTTAGTAGTGCAGGAAAATTTATTGCTAAAGACATTGATGATGCCTCATCTGAATTTGAAGTGATGAATCCGGATTTGCATATTGCCACTATGAACGAAAAAGCTAACTTTACCATTGAAATGCATATTGGCGTGGGTAAGGGATATGTGGATGCTGACAGTCACCAGAGAATTGACCCCCCCATCGGTACTATTTTTATCGATTCAATTTTTAATCCTGTTACAAGGGTAGTATACGATGTTCAGCCGGTATCTTCTGCTAAGGACAGCTTGGAAAAGTTGGTGCTTGATATTTACACGGATGGTACTACATCTCCCCAAGATAGCATCAATTATGCAGCAGAATTGCTTATTGACCACTTCAGGCAATTCTTGCTCTCAGATGCTCATCCTGTGCTTAGTGTTACGGAGGAATTTGATGAAGAATTACTGCGTATCAGGGATCTTTTGAACCAATCCATTGATGAAATGGAATTATCCGTACGCAGTCATAACTGTCTTCAAGCCGCTGGAATAAAAACTATTTCAGACCTTGTTTCCAAAGAAGAAAACGAAATGCTTAAGTATAAAAACTTTGGGAGAAAATCTTTGTCTGAATTGGTTGAGAAATTAGGTGTTATGGGTCTGTCTTTCGGGATGGATGTGGACAAGTACCTTCTGGATACAGAAGGTTAAGGATACCTTATGAGACATAGAATACGAGGCAGGAAATTGGGCAGAACTACGAGTCACAGAAAGGCATTATTGTCTAATCTTGCTGCTTCCCTCATTGAACATAAAAGAATTACAACTACGGATGCTAAAGCGAAGGAAACCCGTAAATTCATCGAGCCTCTCGTTACTTTTGCCAAACGAGGGGATCTTCACGCTCGCAGGCAAGTCTTGAAAAAGATTCCTCGGGTAGATATCGTAAAAATCCTGTTTGATGAAATTGCGCCCGTCTATGCGGATCGTCCAGGCGGGTATACTCGTATTACAAAATTGGGTTTTCGTGATAATGATTGTGCTCCGGTATCACTTCTGGAATTTGTCGATTTAGTTGGGACTGAACCCAGTCCAAAGGAAACCAAAGGTAAAAAAGAAAAGAAAAAGGAAAAGGTGTAGAATCAAAAAAAGATCAGAAATAAATTTGGCTGATAATCCAATGAAATATCTTCAAAAGGCAACTCATACGGTTGCCTTTTTTATTGTCGGATTGTTTTTTGGGGTTTCCGCACAAGAAAATCCTCAATTTCAGTTTCGTGGTATTTGGGTTGTTCGGACATCCATGACTTCAAAAGTCTCCATCGACTCTGTCTTAGATTTTGCTCAGACATATCAATTTAATCATCTTTTTCTGCAGGTTCGTGGAAGGGGGGACGCTTTTTACAAAAGTGATTTAGCGCCGAGGTCTAATACCATAAAAGACGAATTTGATCCACTATTGTACGCGATTTCGGAAGGTCATAAACGCAATCTAAAAATTCATGCTTGGATCAATGTGTTTCTACTTTGGTCTTCGAACAGTTTCCCTCAAGACAGCACGCATATAATGAATTCACATCCTGAATGGGTGGATGGTAGTTTAATGGATAATCATAAAGTTGAGAGCGAATTTCAGAATAATAGTGGTAATGGGATTAAAAAATTCTTAAACCCTGCCATTCCTGGAGTCATTGATCATCTTATTTCAGTGTGTGAGGAATTATTGGCTCGATATGATATTGATGGACTTCATCTTGACTATATCCGGTATCAAGACATGGATTATGGGTACAATTCTCTCGCTATTCAAAAATTCAAAGATGCATCAGGGGTTTCTCCAATAGACTCCTATATATTCGGGAATTCACCGGTTGAAATTGGTGTTAATAAAAAACAAAATCAGATAGAAATATGGGATGATTTTAGACGAGCTTCTGTTACAGAATTTGTTCGGAAGTGCAATTCACTTATTCTAAAAGTCAATTCGAATGTTGTACTCTCTGCAGCTGTGAAACCTAACTTATGGGAAGCTAACAATAGATATTTCCAGGCATGGGATCAATGGATTATAAACGGTTATGTGGATTTTGTCATCCCCATGAACTACTTTCCGGATTTAGAGAATTTTTCTCGAAATGTAGACTTAATGATGGACATAATACCATCAAAATATCATCAAGGGATTATTTTAGGATTAGCGGTTTACAATCAGGATACAAATGCAGTTAAACAGAAAATTCGTTATAGCAGGGGCGCTGGGTTTTCGGGTATTTCCATCTTTTCTTATGACGCTCGAAAAGATGATACCGACTATTTTGAGACGATTGTGCCTGAATTATTGAAGTGATTTGTCATTAAAAGATACCATAATCCATCTATAAAAAGGGATTTAGGTGTCATTCTGAATC
Organism: Fidelibacterota bacterium; assembly: GCA_022562455.1. Lineage (GTDB taxonomy): Bacteria > Fidelibacterota > Marinisomatia > Marinisomatales > SCKK01 > SCKK01. The sequence continues at coordinate 16,038 of JADFPG010000007.1, forward strand.
CCGACTATACAGTCTGATTCTGTTTGATGATTGGGGTAATTCTTTTTTTGCGAGTTCATCATAGTTGACTTCTTGCAATTGTATATAGGATACCGTGTCCAGTACCTGATTCAAATTTTTCCTTTGAGCCTTTCATAGGTTAGAATAAGGATTATGGATCAGAGATTTTCCGCTTTATCATTAGCCTTCGCTGCATTCCGACTATTATACGCAAAATCGTAAATCAGTCACGACCATTATACAATATATCCTAAAATAGTCGTGTTTAATTCGTATTGTTCCAAAACTACCTTAAAATCCTTAACTGTGGGCATCCCATACGGAAAACTCAACTACGACCAGAATTTGCAATCTTTTAATAGACACATAAAATAGTAATAAATTCACTGGCAACTCCTTGAATATCACTTTATTGGCATATAAATTTCTGCTGACAAATGAATCCTAAACGTATTGTAAAATCGCCAAAAGGAACTCATCTCCACTGTAAGGGATGGGTTCAAGAAGCTGCTTTCCGGATGATTCAGAATAATCTGGATCCGGATGTGGCAGAGAAACCCGATGAACTGATTGTCTATGGCGGTACGGGTAAAGCGGCTCGGAATTGGGAATGTTTTGATGCCATTCTACAATCACTGAAAACCCTCGAAAACGATGAGACTTTACTAATACAGTCTGGGAAACCAGTCGGAATTTTTAAAACTCATCCATATTCCCCTCGTGTTTTAATTTCCAATTCCATGCTCGTTCCTCAATGGGCTACGTGGAAACATTTCCGTGAATTAGATAAGCTTGGTCTTATTATGTATGGGCAGATGACAGCAGGCAGTTGGATTTATATCGGAACCCAAGGGATTCTACAAGGAACATACGAAACATTTTCTGCAGTTGCTGACAGACATTTTAATGGAAGTCTGAGAGGAAAATTACTTCTGACCGCAGGTTTAGGGGGAATGGGAGGCGCTCAACCATTGGCTGCAACGATGAATGAAGCGGTCACGATTGCCGTTGATGTTGATAGTGAGCGGATTCAGAGAAGGTTGGAGACACAATATTTAGATGTGATGGTAACATCCATTGATGATGCGATTCACATTGCTCAAACATCTATGGAAAAGAAGGAAGCCAAGTCCATCGGTTTGTTGGGGAATGCGGCTGACATTTTTCCGGAATTTGTGAAAAGGAAAGTGGTACCTGACCTTGTCACTGACCAGACTTCCGCCCATGATGAATTGAATGGATATATCCCCAATGGCATGTCTTTGGTGGAAGCGATTGACCTAAGAAAAAACGATCCTAAACAATATGTCGACCTTACTTTTAAAGCAATGGCAGAACACTGTAGGGCGATGATAGAATTGCAAAGAATGGGATCGGTGGTGTTTGACTACGGGAATAATCTTCGAGGTCAAGCACAGAAAGCGGGCGTGGAGAATGCCTTTGATTATCCCGGTTTTGTGCTGGCATATATCCGACCACTGTTTTGTGAGGGGAAGGGTCCGTTTCGGTGGGTTGCCTTATCCGGTGATCCTGAGGATATTTCCCGAACCGATGAAAAAGTGTTGGAACTTTTTCCAGAAGACAAAGCGCTCTGTCGTTGGATAGAGTTGGTTCAAAAGAAAGTGCAGTACCAGGGACTTCCCGCGAGAATTTGTTGGCTGGGATATGGTGACCGGGCAAAATTTGGGCTGGCAATCAATGAATTGGTTACAACTGGTGAGATTAAAGCACCCGTCGTTATCGGGCGGGACCATCTCGATACAGGATCCGTGGCATCCCCGTACAGAGAAACGGAGGGGATGAAAGACGGGAGCGATGCCATCGCCGACTGGCCTATTCTCAATGCTCTTTTGAATACTGCCAGTGGCGCCGGTTGGGTTTCTGTTCATCATGGTGGGGGAGTCGGCATGGGATTGGCAATCCATGCAGGGCAGGTGGTTGTGGCAGATGGGTCAGAGGAGATGGCTGTCAGAATAGAGCGAGTGTTGAATAATGATCCTGGGATTGGAGTTGTCCGCCATGCGGATGCAGGATACCGAAAAGCTATTGAAAATGCGATAAAATGGGATTTAACTCTACCGCTTAAGAAGAACGAATAATCTTTGAATATTATTATTTCATAAGCCAACCTGCCTCCCGAAGTTTTGGGACACAGGCAGGAGAGAATACAGAGAATATTGAGTTGGAATTAAGAACCCTGAAGATTAAAAACATAGGTGAACTGGTTACCTATAACTCTCACCTTTTCAGGTTAGAGAGAGTTTCGGATGCGGAAATTTATATCGAAGATGGTATCATAGTGGCAATAGGAGAGGAATTGGGGTCAGCAGACCACGAAATTGATGCCGGTGGCGCTTTAGTCACACCTGGCTTTGTGGATCCCCATACCCATCCGGTCTTTTCCGAGACAAGAGAGTATGAATTCGAGATGCGGGTGGCAGGAAAAAGTTACCGGGAAATAGCTGAAGCAGGAGGAGGGATACTTTCTAGTGTTCGATCATTAAGGGAAATTAGTGAAGATGAATTGGTCAAAAAAGTTGCTCAAAGAATGAGAGAATTCCTCAAATTAGGAACAACCACAATTGAAGCGAAAAGTGGGTATGGTTTGTCTACGAAATCTGAATTGAAATCTTTAAAAGTGTTAAATATAGTCCGAGAGTCCATGCAGTTGGATATCGTACCCACATTTCTTGGGGCACATGCATTTCCTGTAGAATATGAAACAGACAGAAATGCCTATATTAAACTTATTTGTGAAGAGATGATTCCCGCGATATCAGAACAGGGAATTGCTCAATTTTGCGATGTATTCTGTGAAAAAGGTTGGTTTGAAGTTGATGATGCACGTCGAATTTTAAACACTGCTAAGAACTACAACTTAGGAATTCGTATGCATGTAGATGAATTTGCTGATTCAGGTGGGGCAATATTGGCTGCAGAGCTCAATGCAACATCTGCTGATCATCTGATGCATACATCCGATGAAGGTATCCATAATATGGCAGAATCTGGAGTGACGGCAATTTTACTTCCGGCGACTACCTTCTTTTTAGGAGAATCAAACTATGCTCCTGCTCGAAAATTTATTGATGAGGGTGTTAATGTGGCGCTGGCTACCGATTTTAATCCGGGAAGTTCGATGACTCAATCCATGCCGTTTGTTATGACTCTGGCATGTCTGTATCTTGGAATGAACGTGGAGGAGGCATTCATTGGCACCACTTATAATTCCGCTCGATCTTTGAATATGGAGGACAAGGTTGGCAGTCTTGAAGTGGGAAAACAAGCTGATCTTATCATTTGGAACTTGAAAAGCCTTTCCCAGATACCTTACTGGTTTGGAGGGAACAATATTAGATGTGTCATTAAATGTGGGGAACGAGTTGTCGATTTTAGTGATTAATGAACTGATTGTATTACCTCTGTTATGGGTAGGTGAATCAAGAACCAAGATCCAGGTCTGCCCTGCCTGACGGCCCGTCCGCCGGTGGGCGGGCAGGGAATATTCGGATCTTCTGAAATTTAGTTGGAAACAATTGGTTGGTTTCTTCACGTAATGTATTAACACGTAAAAGGTTAGCGTATAGTGACCTTTGAAACTAATTGCGAATAAATAAGAAGTATTAAATATGTGTTCATTTCCTTTCTATCGAGTTGGTAAACACATTACCTAAGCCTTTATAAATAGTGACATAATGAAATCTTTTGATTCATATTTGCTTGATCTTTGTGGAGTGAAAACTGTGCAACTAAATTTCAGAACACCCATATATTCATACGATATCCATCTACGGATTATCCACTAATAAAGGGGTTATATGGGAAAGAATTTGGTCAATTAAGTTTTCCAAAACCTATGTGTTGAATGATTAAAGAAAAAAGATTTGGATTACGTCAACTGTGGAGTGGGTTTATAGATATCATTTATCCCCCATTTTGCCTTGTTTGTAATATAAAACTATCGCAAGGAGAACATGTAATATGTAGCCATTGTTGGGATAAATTGATCCCTACACATCTTGGGAATTGGCAAAATGAAGTAACTCATAAAGAGGGGTTGGATTATGTCTTAACCGGATGGTTTTTTGATGAAATATTTCAAAATATTATTCATTCATTAAAATACAAGGAAATGAGAATAGTAGCGAAAGAATTGGGTTTAAGATTGGGAAAAATGTTTTTGACTGAATTACAATATTTAAAATTAGATGTTGTGATCCCAGTACCATTACACCCTGCAAAATTACGATCTCGTGGTTTTAATCAGAGTGATCTCATCGGTAAATCACTATCAAAGGTGATCGGAGTGCCTTATGATTTCAAAATATTAAAACGAACGAAAAATACACAATCTCAAACAACTCTTGGTATTGATGAGAGGAAATTAAATGTATCAGAAGCCTTTTCAGTTTCTTCATCACCATCTTATAAAAGATATTTGATTGTTGATGATGTGTTAACAACCGGAGCAACTTTGGCAGGGTGTGCATTTGCATTGAGAGAAAAGAAGGCAGAATTTATTGCGGTTATTACTTCAGGAACCCCTAAAATTGAAGCATGAAAGTAATGCATCAGTTTGGGTTTCAAATGGGAATAACCTGAAACGTGAATAGCACCAGCCCCTATAGAGAATGAAGTGAACGTAACGGGGAAACTTGTCCGCAGGACTCTGCTAGAAACTTGTCCCGAAATTTTGGGATAATACCTGATACTTGGAACTTTATCATCAAATTCACCAAAAACCGAACATATAGTAATAAATATGAATAAAAACATCCTGAAAGATCCATGATAACGATTGATTCAATAAATATAAGAAATCAAAAGGTACTCATGCGAGTTGATTTTAATGTACCTATTGAACATGAGGTTATTAAAGACAATTTTCGAATTCAAGCTGCATTACCTTCCATCGAACACTGTTTGAATAATCGTGCATCTGTCATACTGATGTCTCATTTAGGAAGACCAAAGGGTAAACGGAATAGTGAATTAAGTCTGATACCTGTCGGGGAATACCTCTCAGATTACCTTCAAAAACCGGTAAAATTTTCTAATTCCTGCATTTCTAAAGATGCTATAGCAGTGTCGAAAAATCTTCTTCCAGGCGAAGTACACCTGCTTGAAAATTTACGTTTTTATCCAGGGGAAACTGAAAATGATTCGGGTTTCAGTCACCAATTAGCCAAACATGGAACAGTTTATATTAATGATGCCTTTGGTACGGCTCACCGAGCACATGCTTCCAACGTTGGAGTCGTAAAATATTTTAAAACAAAAGGTATCGGATTTTTGATGAAAAGCGAATATGATTTTCTGTTTAATGCAATTCAAAACCCAGTAAGACCACTCGTCATTATTTTGGGAGGTGCCAAAATAGGAACAAAATTAAAGTTGATTCACCGTTTTTTGAAGGAAGCAGATGATATAATCATTGGGGGCGCCATGGCTTTTACATTTTTAAAAGCAAAGGGGTTTAAAATTGGAAAATCACTTTTCGAGAATGATTTAATGGAAACCGCCAAAGATATTATGAAGAAATCCAAACAGCTAAATGTTACGATTCAATTACCAGAGGATTTTATTGTTGCAAAAAGTCTTTCAATTACATCTGAGATCACTGAAAAAATATTAGAAGATTTTAATAATGACGAAATAGGATTTGATATAGGAACAATTACATTAAACAAGTTTTTAAAAGTGATAAATAAAGGTCGTACTGTAGTCTGGAATGGTCCCATGGGAGTATTTGAGGATCCAAGGTTCAGGCAGGGTACAGTAGGTATAGCTGATGCAGTGGGGAAGGTGAATGAACGGGGACTGTCAATCATTGGAGGAGGTGATACGGCAGCGGTTATCAGGGACTTAAATATGATGTCGTCAATGTCTCATATTTCTACCGGAGGTGGGGCTTCTTTGGAATTACTTGCAGGGAAAAAGCTACCTGCGTTATCTGTATTGGAGGGAGTATAATGGATAATAGAATTCCGGTTGTTGCAGCTAATTGGAAGATGAATAAGACCATTAGTGAAGGGAAATTATTTGTTGAAATTTTAAATAATAAAATTTTGTACAAACCTGAAGTAGATATTATATTATGCGCTTCGTATCCATTGCTCTTTCAAATGAATTTACTTCTTGATAGCGGTAATATTCAACTGGGCGCCCAGAATATGCATTGGGAGTTATCTGGTCCATTTACTGGCGAGGTATCTCCATTGATGTTAAAATCCTGTGGAGTTCAGTGGGTTATTTTAGGTCATTCGGAACGAAGACACCTGTTTCACGAAACTGATGAAACAATCATGAAAAAGGTAATATCAGCGCTGAAATCAGGGATTAAACCAATATTCTGTGTTGGTGAAAAGATAGACGAAAGGAAAAGTGGGCGGACCGAAGAAGTATTGGAAAGACAGTTGTCCGGATTGCTTGAGACTATAAACGAAGTTGAACTAAATAGGTTTATTTTTGCTTATGAACCTGTTTGGGCTATCGGGACAGGAGAAAATGCCACGCCCAGCCAAGTCAAAATAACTCATCGGTTTATCCGTGAACGAATTAGTAGACGTATTCCGGAATGTTTAGAGAAACTTAGGATTATTTATGGTGGTAGTGTGAATTTGGATAATGCGAAGGAACTGATAGAAATTGAGGGAGTGGATGGGTTTTTAATTGGAGGAGCAAGCTTAGAAGTAGAAAGTTTCGAGAAAATTATTAACATAGTTAAAGAAAACGAATAGAGGAAATAATAAATGTATGGATTTTTTGTATTTTTGCATGTACTTGTAAGTGTACTATTGGTTGTGGTCATACTTATGCAGTCTAGTAAAGGGGGTGGTTTGGCAGGGACTTTTGGTGGAGGTATGTCCACTGCTATGTTTGGAGGCCGAGGTGCCGGGAGTTTTTTAAGTAAAGTTACAGTAGGTTTAGCAATTGGGTTTATGACTTTGGCGATTTTGATAAGCTTAGTAAATACACCTGGTGGCTCTGCTACAGAATCTATTGTAAAAAAGAAAGCTGAAGAACGAGTTATAACACCAGGCTATGATTTACCCGTTCCTATCTCGTTCCCGGTCACTGATGACGAGTAATATTTGCCGAAGTGGTGGAACTGGTAGACACGCTGTCTTGAGGGGGCAGTGAGAGTAATCTTGTGCGGGTTCGAGTCCCGCCTTCGGCACAATGGGTGGTCATCATTAAAAATACGGTAACTCTTTAGGCGCAGGCGAAGGTAAATAGAATGAAGAATGAAGAAATAAATCTTAAATTTTCGATTTTAAGGAGATGAGCTTTCGTTAGCTAACGGACAGAAATGCCGGTATGGCAACTAAATCTGATCCTTATCCCGAATCTTCTGGGCTTAGCCTTTTATTAAAGCCTCGTTCCGCAAAATAGGCTAAAGAGTTACAAAATACGAAAATAGGGGGAAACTCTTTATGGAATTGAAGAAAATCGCATTCATGCAATCACTTCTTGTCACAATTGTTCTGTGTCAAACACCTTATGAATTACTTGATCAGGGGAAAATACTCTTAGAACAAGGTGATTTGAATGGTGCAGAAGAATCAGTAAAATCAGCGTTAAAGATTGATAATGGTTTGGCAGAGGGTCACTTTATTTTGAGTCAAGTATATTTAACTCGGAATGATTTAAATGCATGTCGTGAGCATATAAATCGTGCCATTGAAATTGATCAATATAATGAGGACTATCGTGCAGATTTTGATAAGGTAAATGATGTGGCAAAGATGATGGCTACTGGTTTAAAAAGTCTCGAAACGGGTGACCATGAAAAAGCTATTGTGACTTTTGAACTGGTGATTGAAAAACTTCCTCTTTATGCAGCTGCGCCTATATATTATATCGGAGTTGCAGTGGGTCGAGAGGGCGATGTACGCGAAGCTGCCAATCAATTTAGGAAATCTTTAAAGATCAATCCTGGTTATGAACGGGCAAGCTCAGCGCTGATTAATTTTACTAACCGGACATTCAATGAGGGGAACCAATATGTTCGGAGAGGAGATTATGATGGCGCAATTGAAAGTTATCAACTTGTACTTGAATTGGATCCCCTTTACTATAAAGCATATTTTCAATTGGGAGTAGTAAACACAAAGTTGGGAGATTATGCAGCAGCAATAGATAATTATAGAAAATCTGTGAATATTGAACCCAATTTTTCGAAAGGATGGTTTGCATTAGGACTTGGATTGCAAAAAAATGATCAGCTGGAAGAAGGTTTGGAAGCCTTTAAAAAGGCAACGGAAGTAGACCCCACCTATGCTAAAGCCCATTCGCAAATGGGAACCATTTATGTAATACTGGAAGATTTTAATTCAGCAGAGAATGCTTTTAATATGGCAATTCAAGTTGATCCAAGTTATGCGAGACCCTATCAAAACTTGGGGAATATTTATGTGGAACATGAACGATTTGATGAAGCAATTAACACACTATTGACTGCTACGGCTTTGGATGATAAATCTCCTAAATCCTGGTACTTCCTATCTCGAGCATATAACGCCACAGATCAATGTGACGAAGCGAGAGAGGCAGCTTTGGGAGCATTGAGGACGAAGAAAAATTATGCTCCTGCACAGTTTGAATTAGGGACTGCGGAAATATGCTTAGGGAATAAAACCGCTGCATTACAAGCTTTCGAAAAAGCAAGAAAAGATCGTTCTTGGAGAAAATCTGCTGAATATGAGATTGACAAAATAAAAAATCCTCATAAATATGAAAATGTAAAATAAAATGTTTAATTTGGGTGTCAGAAAACGCCCATTTTTTAAGGGCACAGGATTGCCAATGACCTTCGGACAAATCCATCCCTAAACTTCGAGATTCCTTGTTATGGGGCTGGCGGGGCAGGCAACAAAAGCACAAATAATATCAGCAAGGTACTAACCTATTCATATTTTAAATTGGCGCTGTTCTAAATATCGCATGATCTATGCCGATTGAGAAATTGGTTAAAAGGTTAGTTGTGAGTGGTGAGTAGTGATTGGTGAGCAGTAACTGGTGAGCGGTGGAGTGGTATAGTACCAGTAACCAATAACCAGCTACCAATAACCAGTTACCACTCACCAATATCAAACCACAGCTCATACATTCCATCAAGAAAAAGTGGATAATTCATACATTTCATAGAACAAAGCCTTTAAATTCAGGTGATGATTAAAGCCGTAATCTTCGATTTAGACAATACATTGCTCGATTTTATTAGAATGAAGGAAAGAGCAGTAGCTGCCGCCGTAGAAGCTATGATTGAAGCCGGTCTTGACGTTGATCTTGAAGAATCATATAAAAAAATCATGCATCTCTATGAATCCCATGGATGGGAAAATCAGGAGGTTTTTAATGACTTTCTAACAGAATTGTCAGGTAAAGTGAATTACAAATACCTTGCAGCAGCCATTGTAGCTTACAGAAGAGCGCGAGAGGCGTCGTTAATGCCATACCCAAATGTTTCAAAGACCCTGACAGAATTAGCAAGAAATGGGGTCAAAATTGCAGTCATATCAGATGCACCTGCAAGAGAAGCATGGTTACGGATTTATTATTTGAATCTGCATCACAGCTTTGATTTGGTTTTGACTTTTGACGATATTGGTGTCAGAAAACCTGACCCAAAAGGATTCAAAATGGTATTAGAGAGATTACAGATCAAAGCAGAAGAAGCCATCATGGTGGGCGATTGGCCTGAACGGGATATGGTAGGTGCTTCTCAATTAGGCATAAAAACAGTTTTTGCTCGATATGGGGATACGTTCGATACTGTGGATTCCGGAGCAGATTGGGATGTGGATAATATTTATGAAATTGTGAATATTATCCAATCGATCAATGGCGAACAATAAGTTAGGTATTGGAAATGATATTGTTGAAGTTGACAGAATACATCAGCTCAGTAACTCACATGGACAGCGGTTTTTCCGTCATGTTTTTACCCAAAACGAAGTAGAATGGTGTCAAAAAAGACAAGCGCCACATATTCATTTTGCTGGGAAATTTGCGGCAAAAGAAGCGGTGAAAAAGGCATTGATGTCTATGGGAGAATCTGAGACGATTCCCCTCAAATCAATTGAAATAAATCGAAGCGAGGGAAAACCACCTACAGTCAATGTTTTATGTGATCTTTCGTCTTCTTATCATATAAAAATATCGATTGCCCATACAAACTTACTTGCTACAGCAGTAGCTATTGTTCAGGTAAAATGAAACATTCATCCCAATGGCCATTGGGACAAACCCGCCCGACTGAGCACATGGTCAGGCAGGGCAGGCAATTCTCCATGCTCAAAACTATCTTCAGGTGAAAATATTCTCATCAAAAGAAGCCAGGCAAATAGATGGATATGCCATTTCTGATCTCGGTATCCCCGGAGAGAATTTGATGGGTGCCGCTGGCAATGCTGTTGCTCATCAAGCAAAGAAAATGTTGCTTGCAAATGGTGGGAAAAATGCGGCAATTATTTGCGGAAAAGGGAATAACGGTGGGGATGGATATGCTGCTGCAATTAACTTAAATAAATTTGGGGTTAAAGTTTCTCTCCTGTCCATTGTAAGTGCGGAAGACATTACGGGTGATGCTAAAATATTCCATGACAGATGTATTAATGCGGGTCTCTCTTGTCATTATAATGTCACACCGAAAAATATAGATTTCCAAGAATATGATTTATTGATCGATGGGCTTTTGGGAACGGGAATTCATGGGAAGGTAAGAGCAAATGTAGCAGAATGGATTAAAAGCGTGAATGAATCGAAAAAACCTGTACTATCTATCGATATTCCCTCTGGAATTAATTCTGATAATGGTCAGGTGTTGGGCGTTGGGATAAAAGCTGATACCACAATAACTATGGGATTTTTAAAACTGGGACTTGTTATTAATCCAGGTGTTGAATATGCTGGAACTGTAGAAGTCGCAGACATCGGCTACCCGGAAAAATCATTTGAAATTGTGGAGGCGAATAAAAGATTAGCCGATGAATCCATTGTAAAAACCTATTTACAAAAGCCTCCGTCTGATACCTATAAACATAGACAGGGTAAGGTATATTTTTTAGGCGGTTCTCGTGGATTTACAGGAGCTGCATGTTTATCTTGTGAAGCAGCATTACGAGCAGGAGCCGGTCTTGTGATTGCAGGTATCCCGGAAACATTAAATCCCATTTATGAAACAAAATTAACCGAAGTTATCACAGATCCACTGCCTGATACGGGAAGTGGACATTTCAGTGGAAAAGCTGCCGAATACGCACAGACAAAGCTTGATTGGTGTGATGTGCTCGCTATAGGACCTGGACTGGGAACCGATGAGAAATCTCTTCAATTTGCTCGGGAGATTATCAAAAGATTTACGAAAACGATGATCATTGACGCAGATGCTTTAAGAGTTTTTCATGGGAATTTGGATTTATTTCAAGAATTAGAAGGCAGGTTTATTATAACCCCTCATTATGGCGAAGCTGCGATGCTGACTGACATCAATAAGCAAAAGATCGTTGAAAGTCCGTTTGAATTTTTAAAAGACCTATCCCGAAGGATTGGTGGTGTGGTCGTTTTAAAAGGTGCTCCTACACTGATCGGGTTTGAGGATCAGATTGTGGTCTCCACCACAGGGCATCAAGGATTGGCTACAGGAGGAAGTGGTGATGTGTTAACAGGAATACTTGCCGGAATTACCGCCCAGGGTGTGCCTTTAAAAGCAGCGGCAGAAGTTGCTGTCTATATTCATGGAAAAGCTGCAGATATTTTATTGGAAAAACGTGGATACCGGGGATTGATTGCCAGTGACCTTTTAGATGCATTGCCAAATTTGATTTATCAATATGAATGTAAATAAATACCGAATTCTTCTTGTTGCTTACTGTACCTTAATTCTAATTATTTCATCCATTCCCGGTACCAGCATTCCCAAACTTCCATTCTTGGGATGGGACAAATTAATCCATTTTTTAGAATATGCGGGGTTAGGATGGCTTTTGGTCCAATCCCTGACTCAAAAAAAGTTAAAATTCGTTATGATGGTGATTATTGCAGGGATGGTGTTTGGAATATTTGATGAGTTGTTTCAATATTTTATTCCTCGAAGGATATCCAGTGTAGCTGATTGGTTTGCTGATTCAGCGGGACTAATTGTAGGTGGATTTTTGGTAGTATCGAAAGATATTTTCCATAAAAAGGAATTGAATTCAAAGGTATGATTTAATCATGGATAAAATTATTATAATAGGCGGAAAACGGTTGAGTGGAAAGGTAACAGTCGGCGGAGCGAAAAATGCAGTATTACCCGTTATGGCGGCAACACTTTTATCACCGGATACTTATCATATAACTCGCGTACCTGATCTCCGTGATACACGAACGATGATAAGACTGTTAAAAATCATCGGTGCTGAAGTATCCTTTGAAAACAATGTTCTAATCGTTGATACAAGAAAATGTGATCATCCTGAAGCCCCTTACGGTTTAGTGAAAACGATGAGAGCATCATTTTATGTACTTGGACCACTTCTTTCAAGATTTGGGTATGCAAAAGTGTCACTACCTGGGGGATGTGCATGGGGACCTCGACCCGTTAATTTTCATGTGGATGCAATGCGAATTTTGGGGGCAGAAGTTAATCTTGAAGAAGGTTATATAATTGCCAAAAGTAAACAGTTGAATGGAAGCCAGATAAAATTTGAAGTATCATCTGTAGGTGCTACTGGAAATGCCTTAATGGCTGCTGTGAAGGCAAAAGGAGTTACGGTTATTGAGAATGCCGCTCGGGAACCCGAGATAACCTGTTTATGTGAATTTCTCAATAAAATGGGTGCAAATATATCCGGAATAGGTACCCATAGGTTGACCGTCCAAGGGGTAGAAGAATTACATGGGATAAAATTTGAGGTAATTCCAGATAGAATAGAGGCAGCAACATTTTTAATTGCAGGCGCTATGATCGGAGATGAAATTGATATACGAGGGATAAATGTCAGCCATCTAGAAATTGTGTTGGATAAGTTAAGGGATTCAGGCTGTCAGATTATGGAGCAAAAGGACCAGGTAACTATCTCCGGTGGAGAAATAATTTTACCGAGAAGTATCAAAACTGGCGTATATCCCGGATTTCCCACAGATCTCCAAGCACAATGGATGGCTTTGATGGCGTTGGCAAAAGGGACTTCGTTAATCACGGATACAATATACCACGATAGATTTACGCATATTGCAGAACTCAATAGACTTGGTGCAAAAATTACTTTGGATCAGAATACAGCAACGGTAACAGGACAGTCAAAGCTGAAAGGTGCTCCGGTTATGTCTACTGATATTAGGGCGAGCGCGTCCCTCATTTTAGCTGCATTGGCTGCAAAGGGAAGGACTGATATTTCCCGGGTATATCATATTGATCGAGGATACGAAAAAATAGAAGAAAAATTCAAACGATTGGGTGCAGATATCTGGCGGGAAAAAGAATAATTTTTTTCTCTTAACTTTAAAGATACCATCCGTTAGTTGACGGATGCCATTTCTCGGATTCAAGAAAATTGGCGAAGCAATTGAATGATCTTTTCGGTAGTTACTTCAGGAGGTACTTTTTCAGTTGCAATTCGGACATCAGCCTGCTGGTAATATGAATTGCGGTAGTTCATCATTTCCTGGATAATCTTTACGGGATCTCCCTCGGGCATAACTGGGTTCTCCATTTTATTAATCCTTTCAAGGAGATCCTCTATGGCAACATCGAGCCATATGGTAACACCAGAACTTTTCATGATCTTTAATTTTCTCTCTTCTATAATTGTATCACAATTGCAGGCAAACACCTGATGTTCACCGTGAGATAATTCTTCTAACAACGTGGATTCCATTTTTCTGAATGATTCTTCACCAAAGGTGTCTATTATTTCGGTTAGTTTTTTATCATAAATGGCTTCAATGGTTTGATTCACATCGATAAAAGCCCATTTTAGTCGATTTGCCAGTAACTTTCCCACAGTCGATTTTCCGACTCCGCTCATGCCGATTAAATAAATATTATTCAATTCTTTCTTCATAGTGTGATACTAAAGTTTAATACACTTTCTCTTTGAAAACAAATAGGAGTCGGGATAAATTTCCACACATTTTTCAGGATAAAAGTTAGATGGAGAGATGGCCGAGCTGGCTGAAGGCGCTCGCCTGCTAAGCGAGTAAGGGGTTAAAAGCTCCTTCGAGGGTTCGAATCCCTCTCTCTCCGCAGTGAAAAAAGGTTGGAACGTTTATGTAATTCAAAGTCAACGCGGTAAATTTCGATATAAAGGAATGAGCCGAAATCCATCAGACCGTCTTGAGAGTCACAATGCTGGAAAAGTAAGAGTTACTAAGCATTATCGGCCATTTGAAATTATTTACATGGAGTATGTAGGTAAAAGGAGTGAAGCGAGAAAAAGGGAACGCTATTTGAAATCTGCTGCGGGGAGGAAATTTATTGAAAAGCAGATTGAGGAAAGGAATGAGGGTTCCCAGCCCGACTGACGTCGGTCAGGCGGGGAATCCCTCTCTCTCCGCCAATCTACGTTCGCTTAGCTCACTACGATTGGCAGGCCACATTATCCAAGTGAGTTTGCCGAGGAAGGAATTGATGAAATGTGGTGTGTCTATATGATCACTTCTGAAGAAGGCTTAACATACACGGGGATCACACAGAACCTCAACAAACGAGTTATTGAACATGACAAAGGTGAGAGTTACTATACTAAAAGAGGAACAAATTGGCGAGTGGTTTACTATGAAAAGTTTAAAACAAGATCTGAAGCTAGAAAACGAGAGAAGTACTTCAAGAATAATGCAGGGAAAGAATGGCTAAGGAGAAGGGGGTTGATTTAATCCCCCTGGCAATCGTAATGAAATGAAGATTGCTCCCTCTCCGCTCAATCTAAGAACGATTTACTATCTATCTATACTGACGGAACGAAGATAGACGATCGGCAGGCTAATTTGCACAATGTGGACAATTTGAATATGGAGGCGTGGCAGAGTCTGATTTAATGCACTGGTCTTGTCAACGCACAGCGTCCTGTGGACAGGATCCTTCGGAAAAACCAGCGAGGCAATATGTAAAATAAGAAAAAGGAGGTGTAGCATAATTGGTAATGCACCGGTCTTGAAAACCGGCGTCCTCACGGACTTGGGGGTTCGAGTCCCTCCACCTCCGCATGTTTTATTTTTTTCGACCTAACAGGTCTGGTTCGACTGTTATGTTTATGACATGTAATGTTAAATTTTGAATCATTGTATTTTAATTACCTTTTCCTTTCCTTAATTTTCATTTTATGAAATACCCCGTTCGAGTCCGTTTTGCTCCCAGTCCTACGGGTACCCTCCACCTTGGAGGCGCACGTACCGCACTTTTCAACTATCTCTACGCTGCCAAGCATAAGGGATGTTTCCATCTCAGAATTGAAGATACGGATGTTAAACGGTCAAAACAGGAGTATGTTGATGAGATTCGAGACTCGTTAAGATGGCTTGGACTAAATTGGGATGGACCCATTGTGTTTCAATCAGAGCGGAAAACGAATCACAGGTATGCAGTCCGGCAGTTATTGAAGGCGGATAAAGCGTATCGCTGCTTTTGCACAGTAGAGGAACTGAAGAAAGAGCGCGAAAATGCGATCAAGTCAGGAATGGGATATCAATATTCCGGTAAGTGTCTGGATCTCACCTTATCACAGATTAAGTTAAAAATTAATGGTGCCGAGCCGTTTTGTGTTAGGCTAAAAATTCCCCGGGGTATGACAAAGTTCACTGATCTGATCTATGGCAAGATTAGTGTGATGAATAAAGAAATTGATGATTTCATTATCCAAAGATCTGATGGAAATCCTACCTATAATTTGACGGTAGTTGTTGACGACAGCGACATGGAAATCACACATGTGATCAGGGGAGAGGATCACCTCACAAATACACCAAAGCAGATTCTCATCTACAAAATGTTGGGGAAAAGGATTCCTAAGTTTGCTCATCTTCCCATGATATTGGGACCGGATATGAAACGGCTGAGCAAACGTCACGGTGCATCCGGAGTTCAGGAATTCCACCGCCAAGGATATTTGCCGCAAGCTTTGTTGAACTATCTTGCATTACTTGGTTGGAATCCGGATACAGATCAGGAAATTTTCACTGTTGATGAATTAATAAATAACTTTCGTATAGAACAAGTCCAAAAGAAGGCTGCAGTCTTTGACGAGAAGAAATTACTTTGGGTGAGTGGTCAGCATATGGCTCAATCTTCATCAAAAGAATTGTTTGACCGAATCCGAAGATTAAACCCGGATTGGCAGATAGATACCGACAAGGACTATTTGCTGAGAATAATAGATATTCAGAAGAAACGCATCAAGAAACTGTCTGAAATAATAACGCAATCCGACTTTTTCTTTGAAGATCCTGGTACGTATGATCCTAAAACTGCTAAGAAACGGTGGCGAGATGAAACAATAAATAAACTGATTCGAGGTTATATCCATCGGTTATCACAATTGGAGGAATGGACTGAAAAAACGCTTGAATCCGAATTGCGGGAATTGGCAGAGGAAATGAATGTTGGCGCAAGCAAGCTAATTCATGCTACCCGTTTAGCGATCACCGGCATTCCACATGGTCCCTCACTTTTCTTGCTGATGGAATTATTAGGAAAGGCAATTTGCCTTAGGCGATTAAAAGTAGCGCTTGAAAGGTTACCGCTATTGTTAGATTCAGATGAAGAAGGTGTTGGTTCCTGATGAAGTCAGAAAAATCCCAGAAGAATTTTATCGAACAGATAATAGATGATGATCTGGAGTCTGGGAAAAATGATGGTCGAGTCCATACCCGATTTCCTCCTGAACCGAATGGTTATTTGCACATTGGGCATGCCAAATCCATCTGCCTCAATTTTGGACTTGCAGAAGAATATGGCGGTTTTTGCAATTTACGGTTTGATGACACAAATCCCACCAAAGAAGAGGAAGAATATGTAGATTCTATTATTGAGGATGTTAAGTGGTTGGGATTTGATTGGGGGGAACGTCTGTATTTTGCGTCGGACTATTTTGAGGAGATGTATCGGTATGCGGTACAACTAATCAAAGCCGGAAAAGCCTATGTTGATGACTTAAGCGCTGAGGAAATCAGGGAATACCGGGGTACTCTGACCAAGCCGGGAAAGAAAAGCCCATATCGTGATCGTTCCATAGAAGAAAACCTCGATCTCTTCCGACGTATGCGGTTAGGAGATTTTGTAGATGGGACTCGTGTTCTCCGGGCAAAAATCGATATGGCTTCTCCCAATTTGAATATGCGTGATCCGGTCATGTATCGAATCATTCATGCTACTCATCACCGTACAGGAGACAAATGGTGTATCTATCCCACCTACGATTGGGCTCATGGGCTCGAAGATTCTATTGAAGGTGTTACCCATTCCATCTGTACACTGGAATTTGAAGATCACCGTCCGTTATATGATTGGTACCTCGATGAATTGAATGTCTTTCATCCTCAACAGATCGAGTTTGCTCGTTTGAATTTAAGCTATACTGTGATGAGCAAACGTAAACTTTTAGAGTTGGTTAAACAGGGATTCGTCAGCGGTTGGGATGATCCACGAATGCCTACTCTGTCAGGATTACGTAGACGAGGATATACACCGGAATCCATTCGTAAATTTACCGAACGGGTTGGCATTGCGAAAAGGGAAGGTATTGTCGATTTAGGATTGCTTGAATACAGTGTCAGGGAGGATTTAAATAAGCGTGCTCCTCGGGTCATGGGAGTATTGCACCCGTTGCGAGTGGTTATAGATAATTATCCGGAGGACCAGACAGAAGAATTGGAAGCAATCAATAATCCCGAAGACCCCAGCATGGGTACGAGGAACGTGCCATTTTCTAAAGTCATTTACATTGAGCGGAATGATTTTCGAGAAGACCCACCAAGGAAATACTTTCGGCTTGCGCCGGGGCGTGAAGTGCGACTTCGGTATGCCTATTTTATCAAGTGTGTCGATGTGGTTAAAGATGAAAAAACCGGTGAAGTGATTGAACTCCATTGTACCTATGATCCTGCTTCAAAAGGTGGTTCATCTCCCGATGGACGCAAGGTGAAAGGGACGATACACTGGGTCTCTGCCGCTCATGCCATCAAAGCAAAAGTACGGTTATATGACCGCCTGTTTAGTTCTCCCAATCCTGGTAGGGAGAAAGGTGACGCAGATTTTAAGACCGTCTTGAATCCAAATTCTCTTGAAACTCTGGATAATTGTTATTTAGAACCCAGTCTATCACATGCAAAGGCGGGTAGTCATTACCAGTTTGAAAGATTAGGATATTTCTATGTGGACCCTGTGGATTCAATGGAAGGAGCGCCGGTTTTTAATCGTACAGTGTCGTTGCGTGATTCTTGGGCGAAGATAGAGAAATCATTAAAATTGGAGAAATAAAAAACATCTTGAATTGGGATTATTTGATAAAATGATGCAAATAACTGTAATAGAAATTGATTTCACAGGATTAAGTTTGATATTGAAATATTTACTTATCACTAATACATTATATGATTATGCAAGGGATTCGATTTAAACTCATCATTACATTTTTACTCCTCTTAACAATTTTTCAGCCAAATGCATTGGCGTCGAGAATTGAACGGGTTAATCTCTACATCCTTGAATTTGATAATCTTCACCAGGATCCTTCCATCGTTTGGCTGTCTTCAGGATTGGCTGACATGCTACGAAAGGAATTTATGAACATAGATGGTGTCAGGTTGTTTGGGAAACGGAATCTTGAAGAAATCCTTCAGGATAGATCAAGATTGTTAAGACAACCTTCAGGGACGCGAAATATTCTCTTGATGGGTAATTTTTCAAGGAGTCTGGATCAAATATCAATCAATGTCCAGTTAATCAATATTGCGAATTGGGAGGAGTTGGGAAGAGTAACCACGATAGGATTTTTGAATCAGATGTCACAATTAAATCAAAACTTGTTTTTAATGGTTCAAGAAAAGTTGGCAAAACATCTACCACCCAAGGTAAAGCGGGGTGACCTTATTACTCCTGAAGCTCAAGCGAAAGTACCGGAATATAGAAGACAGGTTAAAGATATCAATTTGGCGATGTCTACTGCTCTGGAAGAACTCGAAGAATCGATGGATTATTATATTGGCACTCGTGAAAAAGTTGATAAAGCAGGAGACAAAGGGGGGAAATTCTATCGGGATTTTACTTTTGGAGAACGTGGTATTGTGGAGTCACCTGCCGGTAATGCAGAACTTCTGGAATCTATTGTGGAAAAAATTTCAGATAATCCATACCATATTGATATTGAAGAACCGATCATTGAGATTGACAAGGATGAAAAAGATAATGTGAAGCTTATCTTACCTATTAATTACTCTTTAAGAGAAGATGTGATAAAAGATATGCTTCACTCTCTACCGTATACCGCATTAATACAGGACGGCAATCTTACTACACTGGAGTTCTCTCGTAGAAAATTTGGGATTCCCCATGATTTGGTTGAACGGATCAGCCAGGGTAATTTTAGAGTTGTCCCGGTGATTCAGATTTTAGATCGAAATGGGGATATTAAAGTTGTCATATTGGACACGCCTGATCCTGAATGGTATAAAAAGTCTTCAGATAAGGTGGTATTTTTCGCCAGTCATGCTTTCTCTCCCCTTATTGTTATTTCCATCAGTGGATGGTCATTGCAAGTCACTATGGAATCGGTGGAAATTAACGCACGTTATCAATTGGAACTTTTTAGGAAGGAAGTAAGTAACTTCTCAAGAATTGCAGTAGAATTTGTACCTGAATCAGAACTCGATGAATTTTTGAGAGAAATAATGTGATACAATTACCCTTAATTTTTTTCTTATAAGTAACTTTCTATTTTCACAGACCAACCAAATACCAGATCTATCCATTAAAATGATGGATAGAAAAAAACCACCGTCGATAAGTTACTCCAGGACGGTCCTATATTAATTGATTTTTGGGCGTTATGGTGTGCTCCTTGTTTAAAAGCCATGCGGCATTTGAATTCTCTCTTATTTTAACTATTTTGAAATTTGGTCAGTTACTTGATGTGATGCAATTAATAAATTCTACATAAACTCAGGCTTATTTTACCATTCATTGTTCCAAATTTCCTCTTAAATTTCCCGCCGTAATAATAACCAGTGATGAAAAAAATCATATCCAACCTATCTTTACTTTTGGTGTTTATCTCCAGCTTTACCATTGGAGAGCAAATTAAAATTCCCCGCTTGGTGATTTATATTGTAGTAGACGGGATGAGGGAAGATTCATTTGACTTATTTGGGGACCTGTACACAGGAGGATTAAAATACCTTCATGAAAAGGGAATCTACTATGAAGAAGCGTACCACGCTCACGCTTACACTGCTACAAGTCCAGGACATTTTGTTCTCGGCTCAGGAAGATATCCAGGACCAGCAGGTGTGTTAGGCAATGATTGGTATAATCGTAAATTAAAGAAGAAAATTTATAGTGTAGAGGATTCGGAAGCTGAGTCTCTAAGTGGCAAAAATAATAACGTTTCTTATAGAAATATTCCTGCAAATGCGATTGGAGATTGGATCAAGATTACATATCCGAAATCCAAAGTTTTTTCTATTGGTGGTAAAGACCGATCCGCTATCATGTTAGGAGGGAAAAACCCCGATGGAGTCTTCTGGTTTGATTTTAAAATAGGTGAGTTTGTCACAACATCTTATTATCTGACTGAGTATCCTCAATGGCTGGTTAATTTTAACAGTCTCCAATATCCGGAATTGTTTTCGGATTCAACATGGAACCGAATTCTTAAAAACCAGGCAATTTATGTTGAACGAACCCGTGAAGACGATTTTCCTCCCGAGTCCTCTTCTGATAAAAGGGGAGATACTTCATTCCCACATAATTACTATAAAAGTAATTCGAGTAAAGAAGTGACTTTTTATGAATTGTGGAATTTTCCGTGGGTTGATCACATCATTCTTGACTTGGCTAAAGAAGCCATTGAAGAAGAACAGTTGGGTGAAGACGAAAATCCCGATCTTTTATGTATTTCCCTATCGATGGTAGATGGCATCGGTCACCGTTTCGGACCATTCAGCCATGAAGCGATGGATACTTATCTCAGGTTAGATAGAAAACTTGGCGATTTTTTCAAATACGTTAATACCAAATTAGACCTGGATGAAGTATTAATTGTTTTCTCGTCCGATCATGGATTTACCAGAATGCCTGAACATTCTAGAAGATTGGGACTTGAAGCTGGGCGATTTAGTGAAAACATAAAAATACTAACTAAAAAATTAAATAAAGTATTAAATAAGAAATATGGTGAGAAAAAATTAGTAGAAACAATTTTTGGTGGATGGATTTATTACGATATGGAAATTATCAAAAGTAACAATATATCCATAAGTGAGATAGATAGTATTTTGATTCCATTGATAGAAAAAGAAATATGGGTGGAAAAAGTATATATTAGAAAAGAAATTGAGGAAAATAATAACTTAGATAATTGGGGACGTCTGTTGAAAAATCACTTTCATCCCATATATGGTGGTGACTTAGCAATCGTGCCGAAAGAAAATTATATCTATAAGGGAAAGTACGGAACAACACACGGATCACCACATGCTTACGATAGTCATGTGCCTATTATTTTTGCAGGATTTGAGCTGAATCCGACTGTTCAAGTAGATTACATAGAAACCGTCGATATAGCCCCCACGATTGCAACTATTCTGTCCGTACCCATCCCGATTGAAGTTGATGGGAAGTCGCTGAAGTTAAACTTAACGAAAGGAGAATAATATATGTGTAGAAAAATTATCTTTGTGAGTATGGGTATTTTTTTATTAGTAAGTTGCTCACCCAATATAATGGTTCAAAAGGTTGCTCCTCTTCAGGAAGAGAAGAGCTCTAATCCCTTCGTATATAAGTTTAATGAACCTATCCGGTTTGCAGATCTTGAAAAGGGTCATATTACAGAAGCTACTGATTTGGCTATTAATAACGCTAAAAATATTCTCCGGAAGATAATTTCAGTTGATGATAATAAACGTACGTTTGCCAATACCATGTTACCTCAGGATGATCTGGTAGAAATTATTGAACGTGTTTGGAGTCCAGCATATCTAATGGGATCTACCCATACCGATAAAGAAATAAGAGATGAAGCGGATAGCAGTCATGTGAGTTTTTCCAAGTTTATAAACGAACTGTCTGTAAATGAAGATTTATACAACGCTACGGTTGCTTTTTCAAAGACAGAAGAAGCAAAATCACTGATGGGTGTGGAAAAGAAATTTCTTGAGGAAACTCTTCGAGATTTCCGTCGAAGTGGTTTTGGATTAAGCAAAGATAAGAGGGAACAGGTGAAGGATATCCGAAATCGATTGGCGGACATCGGATTGGAGTTTAGTAACAATATTTCCTCCCATCAGGACACTCTATTTGTAACGGAGGAAGAAATTGATGGACTGCCTGATGACTATAAAAATGGTCGCCTCCAGCAGGATGGTATGTATGCCATTGACATGACCTATCCCTCATATTTTCCGTTTATGAGATTTGCACAATCTGATGATGCCAGAAAGCGTCTTTCATTTAAATTCCTTAATCGAGCCAGGGATGATAATCTTAAAGTTTTAGACGACATGTTGCAGGCGCGAAGGGAATTGGTCGAAGTTCTCGGGTATAGCACATTTGCTGAATATAGAACGGAAGATAGAATGGCAAAAAATCCTGAAACCGTATGGGAATTTGAGTGGAGCCTTAAAAGTTCCCTGAAGGAAAAAGCTTTACTCGATTATGATGAAATGCTGAAGTTAAAAACTGAAAAAACCGGTAAGAATGCATCCGTCATCTATTCATGGGAAAAACGGTATTATGGCAACCTGCTGCTTAAGGAAAAATATCAGGTGGACGAGGAAGAGGTGAAACAATATTTTGAGATCA
>JADFPG010000008.1 GCA_022562455.1 Fidelibacterota bacterium
ATTTATGAACATCTTCTGAAATATAAAACACTTACTATGTGCGAAACTTGAGTTATAATATGAAGTATAAATCAACTGACACACCCGGTATTGTTGCTCCTCCTCCACTCATTTACGGCGCCTCACTTTTATTGGGACTCCTCCTCGACATCATACAACCCACTCATATTGGTAAAGATACATTTCTTTTTCCCATTGGCTGGATGGCTTCTGGGAAGTAGGTCTACATCCTTGGGACACGGCAGCGGGTATTCTACTTGTGGAATAAGCGGGCGGAATAGTATCGAAAATGGATGGGAACAAATTTTCTATCTACAATAAAGAAATAGTAGCGTCTAATGGGTTTATCCACAAAGATATGTTAAAAATTTTAACAGAATAAACCGGTTCAATAGACCAAATTTCGTTAAATTCTTAAACGATAATAATACCTAAATTGAACGATTTGTGTAGGATAAACTGCCAGTTTGTTCTCATCATTTTTCGTAGAATCTCATCCCGATGTCTGTCGGAGCAAACCTGCCCGACTGAACACATGGTCAGGCGGGGAAGAATGAAAATATGAAGCATAAATCAACTGACACACCCGGTATTGTTGCTCCTCCTCCACTCATTTACGGCGCATCACTTTTATTGGGAATCATCCTCGATATCATATTTCCCACTCCTATTGGCAAAGAGACGTTTCTTTTTCCCATTGGCTGGATTCTTTCCGGTATGGGATTATTCATAGTCATTGGTTCCTTTATTACATTTAAAAAGGCAGGTACAGATGTAGATCCCTATCGACCTACAAAAACTATTGTGACGGTTGGACCTTATCGATTTACACGAAATCCTATTTACCTGTCATTAACACTACTTTATATGGGAATCACGTTGTTGAGAAATACCCTATGGCCGGTTCTGTTTCTTCCTCTGGTATTAGGTATAATGCATTACGGAGTCATTAAACGGGAAGAACTATACTTAGAAAAAAAGTTTGGGGAAACGTATCTGGACTATAAATCAAAAGTCAGACGATGGATATAACTTTAGGTGATTAGGCATTTTTCGGACCAAGTGTTAAATTCGCTTGGTTATGCTGGGAAAAGTTGTAAGAATTATTCAAGGTAAACAGTACCCAAAATGCGGCAATGATACCATGTACAAACTCAAAGATAATCGCTTCAAATGCAGTGCGTGTTTTTATTAATATAGCCCAGGTCCAATTGAAAAAGATCTCAAGCTTTTGCATTACTTCAGTTTGGAAATCCCGGCAAACAAAGCTGTTAAAGATTTAGGCTGGAGCTACCATAAAGTCAGAAATCATTATATGAATTATCAAGTTGAAATATTTGATTAGCTGGTTTATGAGTTTCGAAAACTGTCTGGAGAGATTGAATGTGATGAGTCGGTTTCGGCCTTTTTATCTGTTAAAGCACAGGTGTTAAACTTGTTAAATGAACTTTAAAATGAATTTAGATTTATTTATATTTTTATTTCACATGATTTAGCTGTTGTAAAATATATAGCAGACCAACTCGCAGTTATGAATGAAGGGAGCTTTGAAGAAATCGGTGAAGCAGATTCAATTTATTAACAACCTAAAACAGCCTATACCCAAAAACTAATCGATGCTATTCCTAAAGGATTATAAAATATGAATCTAACTCAAAAAGAAAAACAAAATTTTAGAAAATTACTTTTTAAACATCAAGATGGTGTAGCTATAATGAGTATAATAGCTGTTTTAGAAGACAAGCAAATTTTTAACTTTTTGGAAAACGAAAAAGAAACTACTCTTCAAAATCTTTTGAATGCTTTTCCTGAATTTCATAAAGGATATTTAAATGTTGCTTTGCGGAGTTTGGCTTCGCAAGGACTTTTAAATTATAAAGTTTTAAGCAATAATATCAAGATTGCTATTACACCAAAATTTAAATTATTTAAAACATATATTGAGTATTATACTACTTTTACTGAGCTTTATCAAATACATTTAAAGCTGTTGAAAACTAAATTTAATGGTACAATAATTATTGATGATAAATTGATAGAATTATCAAATTTTTTGATCGATCATAAAACTAAAAATAAAAGTGATAATTATTTTCAAGAAGAAGTTTTAGTACATCTTGAAGGGTTATTACTTATTCCGGTTTTAGTTTATATTAATTTTAACGCTGACGCAGAAGATATAGAGGTTGAAACGTTAGTTCATTCAAATAAAAAGCTGACTATTTTTTTTCAAAATTTAGAGCTTTTAAAAGATAAAGAGCTTACTAAAAAAGGACAATTTTTGTTTGAGAAGAGTTATGCTTATGGCGTTACAACTTCGTATTTGCCTATAATGTCAAACATGGAATCCTATTTGTATGGTAATTTTAACCAGTTTTTTGAAAGAGATACATTAGGGAATGAGCAACATGTATTCAGAACCATAAATGTTTGGGGAAGTGGAGGTTCACATGCTACTTATTTTAAAAAAATAGATGCTATTTTAATAGATATTTTTAATAGACCTTTAAAAGATCAACCTAAAGGGATTATTGACGTTGGTTGTGGTAATGGAGCTCTTTTAGAACATATTTTTAACCTAATTTGGAATGATACTAACCGTAGAAAAGATTTAGATAAAAATAAACTCATTTTAATTGGTGCAGATTATAATAAAGAAGCATTATTAAGTACGCAACGCAATTTAAAAAAAGCTAATGTTTGGGCTGAAGTTGTTTGGGGAGATATTGGAAATCCTGAAGAGATTGATAAAAAATTACAAGAGTTGTACAATGTAAAACTTTCTGATCTTCTTAATATTCGTTCGTTTTTAGATCATAATAGACCTTATAATCCTCCAAAAGAGGAAAACAAATTCACACATACGTCAACCGGAGCATTTGTAAATAGAGGAAAGCTTTTGAATAATAAAGATGTAGAACAAAGTTTGATAGAACATTTTAAAAAATGGAAGCCTTACATTGAAAAGTTCCACCTTTTATTAATTGAATTACACACATTAAATCCTGATTTAGTAAGTGTTTATTTAGGCAAAACACCCTGCACAGCCTATGATGTTACACATGGATTTTCAGACCAATATATTGTTGAGATTGAGGTATTTAATAAAGCAGTTGAAAGGGCAGGATTAAATATTGATAAGAACCATCATTATAAATTCCCAAATTCAGAATTATCAACAGTAAGTATCAATTTAATTTTTTAAAACTAACTTTTATATTTGTATAACAGGCATCCCTGCCTACACCCCTTCTGTGCTATTTGGATGTAGGACAAGATGACATCTCACGTTACTTAAAATTTATTGTCGTACCTGAGATTTTTCAAAAGAAGTCAATGTCTATATTCCTTTATGAATTGCTTACTACGACCCAATCACAGAAAATGTATGAACCATAATATCCATCTGTCTTAAAAGTACAATCTTTGGATTTCCCGGATTGTAAATAAGAAAATTGATGTGATAAATTCGGTCAGAAACTCCATCATAAAAAACATAGGAAACAAAAGGACCTCCCTTCACTTTATCCCTATGCTCCCATAATCCCTCCGCTCGCCAGGATTGCCACTGGTTGAAAAACGTTTCCTCAATTTTATAATGGTAGTCTATAAATCTGATTTTCTCTGTAAAATATTGGGGAAGTTCCTTTATCATGTCGGTTGCAATTCCTGTATTTAAAGCTATTTCTGAGGCATTATCAATCCATTTTACCGATATCCACCGAAACGGGAACGCCCGACCAATCCAGATAAAGTTGTGCTCAGGATCTTCCTTCATTACAAGGTAATCATGTTGGATTCTCATGCGCCACCCATACTTTTCACTGAATTCCCTGCTAAGTTCCTTTTGTTCCAACCTTTTAAACATGTGCTTTTTCTGTCGTTCTAAAAATGGGATATTAAATTGGTCAAAAAGCCATCTCTCTTTTTCTTCAATCGATTCTAGCAATATCTCAATATTTTCCGCTGCAAGTATTGCTATAACCTGCCCTATGGAGAAACGATCTTTCCTGGCAAAAATATGGTTTTCCCTCTTTTTTGCTGAGTTGTACTGATCTTTGGGAAGTAATGACCTTACCAAAATATCACCCGTCGAATCGGGAGGATTAAAGAGTGAGATAACCAATATATTGTGGTTGAATTTTTGTTCTCCAAACTGGTTCGGATCTGGAAAAATAAGTTCAAAGATAGGTTCAGGACGGGGGGTATATACTACTCTTCCAAATACACTATCAACCAGTGACTGCACATAAGGTTTGTCTTCATCAGATACAAAAATTAAAATTTGATTCTCAATACCGACAGCTCTTCGTTTAAAGCTACCACAGTTTATGGAACCAATAATAATTAAAATGCTTAAAAGTCCACAACCAAATACCATTTTTTTACACCCCAGCCTGGACAATTCAGAGCCAAAACATTGTATGGATGATGCGTGAAGCGTGATGCGTGAAACGTGATTTCCACCAGCTGGCGTATTTCAAATATTTACGTTTCACGTTTTTGAATATCATATGATCGTCGGTGCATCCCGAATAATCGGAACATGATTAAGGGACTAACATCAGACCACCTTAAAATAAGCTTGTCTTTTCTCCAAAACAACTTCCTGAACAACAACCGTGACCGGTTTACCCAATTGAAATACTTTACCGGTTTTTCTCCCAACTAACGAATACGTTAACTCATCAAATTCAAAATAATCTTCTTTTAGTCTGTCTACAGGGATAAATCCTTCAACTAATGTCTCACTTAATTCAACAAAAATACCCGAAGTGACAATACCGGAAATAATGCCCGAAAATTTGTCTCCAATGTGCTGTAACAGCCACCGGATTTGTTTTAATTTAATGTACTCCCTTTCTGCTTCCATAGCTTTTATTTCTGCATTTGTAGATTCTATAGAAATTTTCCCCAAAGTTTTATTGCTGAACTCATTTTTTTCTTCTTTACTAAACAAATATTTCTTTAATAATCTGTGCACAATTAAGTCAGGATATCGTCTGATAGGAGATGTAAAATGAGTATAACTGTCAAAAGCTAACCCGAAATGTCCCCTGTTTTCTGTGCTGTAAATGGCTTTTGTCATGGTACGTAGAGCAAGTGTTTCAATTAAATTTTTAAAGGGTGAATCTTCAACCTTTTCCAATATTTTACGAAATTCTTTAGGCGTCATGTGATCTCCCATTCTTGTGGAAATACCCAATCGTCTCAATATAGTCAAAAACTTTTTAATATCCTCTTTTGGAGGTTTATCATGAATCCGATAAATAAATGGAAGCGAGTGTTCACTATTCCCTGGCACCTTATCCGCTACCATTCGGTTCGCCAAAAGCATAAATTCTTCCACAATCCTGTGACTATCCAATCTTTCACTCGGTAGTATTTCATGGGGAATTCCACCCTTGCGAAAATGAAAAATCGGCTCAGGAATATCAAAATCTATACTTCCCAAATCTTGTCGATGGGTAAGCAGTTTTTGGCCTAATTCTCTCATTTCTTTCAATTTTTCAGAATACCGTGATGATTTTTTATTATCCAGGATAGCCTGAACATCACTATAGGAAAATCTTCTCGAATTCTTGATGATTGATTCATAAAAAACAGCGCTCAACGGCTTACCACTGGGGTCCAATTCAATTAAGACAGATAAAGCAAGTCGGTCTGCATCTGATAGCAAAGAACAGATAGATGCTGATAAAATTTCAGGAAGCATATGTACAGTACCTTCTGCAAAATAGACAGAAGTTCCTCTGTTCCTCGCTTCCCGGTCGAGCTCGCTCCCAGGTCTCACAAAATAACTGACATCGGCAATGTGAATACCAAGAACCCAATTCCCTTTTGAATTTACTTCCAGTGAAATGGCATCGTCAAAATCTCTGGCGTCCTGCGGATCAATTGTAAAACATATCAATTCCGTTAAATCTTTTCTTTTTGATTTTTCCTTCTGAATTAGTTTTTCGCTGAAGTTGTTCAATTCTGCCAATACTCTCTGCGGAAATTTCGTCTCCAAGTCAAATTTACTACAGACTACTTTCATATCATCTTCAGGTACATTAATAGAGCCAATTGCTTCCACCGCTTTGACCTGAACAGGAATCCTTCCATGCTCCCAATCTTCCACTTCAACAGCGATAATATCGCCCGGTTTTATCCCGAAGTTTCGGGATGACTCACTCAGAATTCGGATACCTCGTTTGGGTGTCACAGGATCAATGGTTAAAAAGTAACCACCTTTTTCTTTGAATACGGTTCCAATGAACCGGTTGTTGGCTCGCTTAATAATATTATAGACCCTTCCTTCCGGTCCAGATCCTGCAGAAAAAGGCAAAATTAAAACCTGTACAATATCTTCATGAAGAGCGCCTTTCAGGTTTCGAGAATTTATAAAAATGTCCTGACCGTCCTCAACCAATACAAACCCAAATCCCTTATGGTTTAATACCAACTTACCCTGCACCTTTTCCAGTGAACCAACCCAACTATACCTGCCACCTTTAATTCTTAAAACTTTCCCCTCATTCACAAGTGATTGCAATGCATACCGGAATTGCTTTTTTTGCTGTTGTTGAACTGCAAGGTGGTGAAGTAATTCCATTTTATTATAATAATCACCCTGGTGGCGTTTCAGAAATTTAATAATCCTTTTTTCCATTAAAATTCTCCTATTAACCGAATGTGTATTTTCCCTTCGGAGGGCGTATCATCCCGACTCATAGCATAATCCAATCGAAGGATTCCTAACGGTGTTTTCTGTTGTATACCAAAACCAAAAGAGATTGGAATAGATGATAACTCACTTTGTATCGCTATATCACTAAACAGATAGATACGGTTTATCCGGTTCAATAGATATCTGAGTTCAAATTGAGTGATAAACATCCAGTTTAATTGAAATACTTGCTCTCTGTATCCTCGTAATGTTGAAGCGCCCCCTATTAAAAATTGTTCGCTTATTGGTACGTTCTGGTTCCGGGACAATCCCACGTATCCACCCAATCCATGCAAGGTAAAATTTAACCTCTTACGAATTGGTTTTACTATTTCTAATTCCGTCTGCCCACGGTAAAGTATCGCCTTTGAGATGGAGCCACCGGAATAATTCCCTATTTCTAACGTCCATTTGATATAAAAACCTTTCGTAGGATTCCACAAGGAATTTCTTCTTTCCCAAACATTTTCCACAATAAGAGAATTAATTTCATGGTCGGACAGTCCAAGACTATCTCCTTCGGGAGTCACCGTTACGGATATCCGTTCTCCCCCTGCATACCATTTACCCCACAAGGAAAATGGTTTAATTCCAGTAATTCTGGTTCGCCGACGTACATAGAGACCATCCTGTAGATTTTGATAAAATGTAAATCCCGCCCCAATGTTAAATCTCCAGATGAAAGGTTCTTCATAACTCAATGAAAGAATTTGAGACAATTCATCCTTCCGCTGCCACCACAATTCTGCAACCGAAGCTGTTCCGAATAGATTTTCAAGATGTATCTGTATCTCTCCCGTTAGTTGTGGTTCCATATTTGAACCCGGAGCGTATCCAAAAGCACCCGAAAAATTACTACGGAAGTTTGCCTCTAATGGAAGAATTATTGCTACCTTTTCCTCTTTATATGTAACGTAATAAGGTAATGCCCTCCGTTTGAGATAAGGATAGAAATCAACAATTTTTTCTACTTTTTCCATTGTCTCATTAGAGGCTACTTGATGCAGTATTGGGTAAAAGAATTTATTTAACGATGTAAGATTTATTTCATCAATTCCATCTATCACTATGCTATCAATAATTGCTGGAGAAATATTAATGATATCCCAGTATGCCGAAATCTTTCCGGAGTTGTCATTTAATCTCTCGATATTAGTACACACCAACGACATATTTAAAAAGCCCTCTTTTTCATAATGGGACTGGATCGATTTCAACTGCTCTGAAAGGTCCTTCTCCGATGACACATCGAACGACTTCAGATCACCATTAAACTGGATAGATATGGGTTCATCTTGCGCCCAAAGTACCATGGATACAGACAGTAATACGATTATTTTACTGTATCGCCTGCCTGCCCTCAGACAGGCCTGCCCCACTGCTCCCCTGCTCCCCCGCTCTCCCGCTCCTCTGCCCCACAGCTCCGCTATGTTCTTAAAACGTGGCACGTACTTCTCCGGAGAAATTAATGAAATTTTCATGTAACGGATCATTCAGATAGGAAAGGTTAGCAGTAAGGGATATATCATTGGCTAACGTGATAATCCCTGATACGGATAATCGCATAGTATTCCCAATTTGCAACCCATCCGCTGCTTCGGGAGGTAAAGAAATTGAAATATTTCTATCGGTACCCACATCAAAATACTCCATTGAAGACTCGATCCTCCCCCCCCGGCGAACAAACCACAAAGCGTGAACTCCTATTCCCTGTATGTTCACTGTAAAAGGATCAAGCATATGACTACCCGCATCTTTTCCTACAAATAAATCACCACCAATCTCCAACTCTTTTGATAATTGCCACCGAATACCTGGCGAGAGTAACCACCCACTGATAGTCCGTTCTCTTAATGCAACCGTCGATTTAACTTCATGGAATTTTGTTGTTGCGGAGGTGATGAATATAATATCATTCGATAAAGGATTTTCAACTTCCACCTCGTATTCTGAAGCATTCTTTTGAAGAGATTCTCCCACCGTTTGTCGTGACACCTCACGTCGATTATTGGAGGAAAATCGGATCCGTCGATTGACAGGTTTTGGAGAGTAGGTCACTTCATTTCTGAGGCTGACTCTAGACCTGTTTATACCTTCAGTCAAAAATTCCGGCATAAATACATTCAATCGATTCATATTTGATCCGTTAAAATTGGTTGATCCATATATTTTCCAAGTAGAAAACCGGATAAAAGGAATATCTGTATTTCGAAAGTTAAAAAATACCCTTATTCCTGTGGATAATTGTGAGGTAGGAACTTTATTACCGGAGGGTAAAAATATTGCCATATAATCGCCATTCACATCACTAAAGTATTGGTCATAGTTAGGATCATAACGGTAGCTCCCCAGTCCGGATCCAACGGAATCATACACAACAATTTTTTTCTCAAAAAGCGTCTCTTCCAATTTAAAATCAAAATTTGTCCGGATTAAACCACCTCTTGGGGTATATCCGACACTTCCCCGGGCAAGATAATAGTCTATATCTTCCTCTCCATTGAAATAAGACTTTACCCTTTTTTTCAATGTTGTTTTCATTTTAAAACCACTTCTCCATCTCCCGGCAAACTCTATTTCACCTAACCAGCTATCACTGGTTTTATCCCATTCGCTTGTCTCATTTCCTGAAAGAAAATCGAGTCGCCGGGTCAAACCTATCTTGGTTTTCAGTCTGTTCCCATCAAACCGGATCCCTCCACCAGATTCATTAATCCGAAAATCAGATGACTTTTCCTCACCGAGGTAATGGGCGAACAGATGGATATCTCCAGGAAAAAGGGTCATGGAAAATCGTCTCCTCAACCACTCGGATTCCGTAGAATCATTTTTTACAGATCCACGGGGGAAAAGTACACCCATACCTGATTGTCTCAACTTTCGGGTGGAGGTAGTTGCATCAACAATAAA
Organism: Fidelibacterota bacterium; assembly: GCA_022562455.1. GTDB lineage: Bacteria > Fidelibacterota > Marinisomatia > Marinisomatales > SCKK01 > SCKK01. Next base: position 9,623 of record JADFPG010000008.1, read on the forward strand.
AGAGGGAATCCAGTGACTGGAAAAGGCAGCTCTACCTTCCAAACGAGTAGCATTTTGAATACCGTCTCTATAAGTACCGAGACTGATAGTGGATGAAATATTTTTCCTCAATTTGTGGTTGACTTCAAACTTTGTTATTCTCTGTTCGGAATTATCTGCAGAGTCATTATCCAATAGATTCCACTCCCTGGAAAATTCCACCTGTCGATCCCTTTGAAAAGTTGTGAACTTTTTACCGATTCGTCGAGTCATGGCATGAAGGTTTACCGATCCAAGTTCAAATGGCAGTTTTTGATTGTGTCGTAAATCGATGATCCCTGCAAACGTTTGATTGTCCTTATCATCAATTTTTGAATATAGATTTCGATCAAGGAGAGATCCCGTAAGTTGAAAGGATACTTTTGTCGAATCGAAAATATTCGCTTCTGTGGTTAAATTCATTATCTGGTGGCTTTGTGGGGATTTAATTGTCTTCCAGGGAACATAAAGGTCAGCTCGTCCATCTCTCTCGTTTGGAATAACAAATTCGTAATATAATTCACCATTAGCTGTTACATTACGACTGTACTCACCCGAGGGACCAATCTTGAAAAAATTTACCCGGTAATACGTTACTCCTTCAGTTTTTTCATCATCAGGAACATAAGAAAATATCACTTCCCCTATTGAATCTGTCCGTATATAATTACCACTGGAATCTTCTTCAGCGGACAGAAACCTCATGTTTTCCTGGTCGTCTCCCGCACTTTTGAGTAATTCGCTTTCATCATCAGAAATTCCAAATGTTAATTGTGATTGAATGTTATCTTTCTCTTGAACCCAACTGATAGAAGTGATTAAGCGTTCACCTGAAAATTTCTGTGTAATAGCCGCAGATGCAATACTCCGGGGATAAACCAAATCGGAATATTCAAATTCCACATAAATTCTGCTGTTGGAATCTATAACTCTATTGGGAGTAAAGATAATTTCCGCACTGGAGTAGTCAATGGTATAATCGTTATTTTCTCCTCTTTCCATACGGACACCATCAATCCAGATTCTCTCAGAACCCGCCATCACGATGATATTACGAGAACCAATCTCAGATGAAAGAGGATATGGACCCTGATTTTGATCCTCTCCCATAAAATCTGTTTTATGAAATTTGCCTTTCGTGCTTCCAATATATCCCGATGCATTTGTTCTGTTGTTAAACAATTCAACATGCAGTCCTTCAAGCCTTCTTGACATATTCAAAAACTGCCCGTATTTTAAATTCATATCAATATCACCTGCCACTATTTTTGCAGATGGGTGTTTCACCTCAAGATATACTTTATCTATTTCATCTAACGTCTGAGTATTTCCTTCCGGTTGGATGGGTGAATTCTGATCTGTTAGAGTACCGGAGACCATCAAATCCTCGGAAAGTTGTCCCTGCAGGGATAGTCTCAACCCTCCGGTTAACGACAGATCACCCAAGGGAGAAAAGGTTATTCCTCTGAAAATGGTACCGTCTGCCACCATGGGAAAACTCTCATCAAAGAATGCTTCAAATTCCGTATTCTCCAATTCATGTATGTTTCCCCTCTCATCCATGTTCTCTAATTTGGGTAAGAAAGCCAATGGGGGACCAAATTTTGTAGGAAATGGGGTTTTAAGATATTCATAATGGACAATGTATTCGGTGGATACTTTTGTCGGGAATTTTAGAATAATTGCCCCTAATAAGGATTGAAGTTGGTAATCTTTTATGAGTGTGCCTCCTGTGATGATTGTCTCTGTATTCCGTAAGACAAATCTATGGGTTAAAATTAGGACCGAATCCCCTTGAGCAACAGTAATGGTATCCTGTTCCCAATCCGTTGTAAAATTAACTTCAGACTGTGCAGCTAAACTTTGACCCTCGATTAACAAAAGGATCAAGATAATAAGAAAATATTTATTCAATGAATTGTATGGTTGACCGGTAAATCTTCCCACTTAACCTATCGACCAAAAACATGGTATTCCCCATAATGTCAAAATCACTTGGGAAAATGGATAGGGTTTTTTCATCGGGTTCTACTATAATGATATAATCATCGATAGAGGGGTCATAATAATATAGTTTACTACTTTCCCCAAGAAGAAGCCAACCCTCTCGCCACGGCTGTATGTAACATTTATTTTCCGGTAACTCAATTCTTTTTAAAATTTTGCCTGACCTTTCAATCTGATAAAACATCTCATTCCCAATATCCACGATGCCGACGGTGTTTTGGTTCCCCAAGACAATATGAAATATATCTCCAAATCTGTCTCGCCCATATGAAGTATGACCAATTTTCGTAATCATTTTACGATCTGATGAGATAAAATAGATAACCCAGTCTTGATCACTTGACACAAATAATTCCCCCAATTGGTTAATAACAATATGATTGGGGAACTGAATGGAAAAAGGGAGTAACAATTGTGTATCCAATGAACCCAAAAAATTTAATTTACGATCAAACCTCAAGATTCGATGAGTACTGTTGTCACAGACATAAATATCGAGAGCTGGCGATGCGACTAAATCTGTGGGGAGAGAAAAATTTTCTCCCTCTTCTCCCCACCCACCGGCAATCCGAGGGTCTGTGCCGTCACCCGGTAGATAAATCAGCCAATAGTTATCATCATCAAGGAGATATATATCTCCAAATTGATTTACCGCTAAAAATTTCGGTTTTATTCTCTTTGACTCGACAATTTGGTGAAGGGGATATTCAACCCACGGAGATTTTAGAAATTGAGATGTAAGACGTGAAATACCTGCAAATAGAATGAGCAGGATTAAAACCTCAATTTTTTTCTGAATGATATTATACCTAAGGATTAGTATCTGTCACAGGCTCAGGAATAGAGACTTGCCTTGTCTTCACCAGGAGGTATGTGCCAATACTAATCATGACAAGAGAAATCAATTGAGCCCCTGTTAATCCAAACACGTACTCATTATTTGTACGAATGAATTCAATAAAGAACCTCTCTAATCCAGCCAAAATTAAATACAAGTAAAAGAGTGTCCCAACAGGACTTGCTTTTTCTCTTAAGCTCCACAAAATGGCGAAGATGACAAAACCCAGGCCAATTTCGTATAGCTGAGTCGGGTGGACCGGTATCAGAGTAATTGGTATACCCTTAGGAAATGTCAATCCCCAAGGCAATGATGTCGGTACTCCATAGTCATCACCCACCAGAAAACAGCCGATGCGCCCAATGGCATAACCCATCATAAGTAGAGGTGCAACAAGGTCGGCGAATTCAATCCACGATTCCCCCCTTTTCCTGAGTAGAATCGTCACTGCCAACATCCCTCCCATTAGCCCACCAAGATAAACAAGACCTGCACCACTAAAAATCATCCCCATTGGATCCGCAATAACACTTTTGTAATTTTCAATGAGGTAATAACCTTTTGAACCTAAAATACCGCCCAAAGCTGCCCAAAAAATAATATCTCCGGCAAACTCGGGAGACCTGCCCGTTCGAACCATTTGCTTTTTCAACAAAGCATAATTCACCATAAATGCCACAACAAGCATGGCTCCATAAGAATAAATCTTGATTGGTCCAATCTCAAAGAGTACGGGGATCATTTTACCTTATTCCCACATTTTGAGCAGAACTTATTTTGCGGCTTTACTTTATTTCCACACTTAGTACAGAATTGGCCGTTACTTCTTCCCTCGTCTTTCAATTCCTGCCCATGATTAGATCGCCAGAAGATGAACCCAATGATGAAAGTAAGTACTGCAAGTACCGCAAGAGGTTCATAAGTCGGGAGCCGATAACTACCCACTCTAACCTTAGAAGTTTGAGATCGAGATTGAACTGAAGACCCGGAACCAGCACCCAACATTTCTCGAAGCAAATCGATAGTTAACTTTCCACTATGGTTGTGGTAAGAAGCTGATATATTTTTCGTTTCTCCCTCTGCTAATTCATGTATATGGACTCGATAGTATGTTAAACCATGTTCATCTGTAAATTTTTCACTGTCAAACTCTGAAAATTGAAAGGATTCCTCTGCAACCAACGGTTCTTGAACGGCAATATGAAACTCACTTAGAGGTTGGCTGAATCTCAATTGTAAATCAAATTGGCGGATTTCAGAATCATCAAACGGATTATAGTAGATTTGTAATTGAAATTCCGTTTTTACAAGGGTAGTTGTAAGCCACTTTTCGTCATTTATCTCCGTTATTTCGAGGGGCATAAGAGCCTCAGTTGTGTCCACATGTCCCACTCCAACTGCCATTTGGGTTTCTTGAGGCACAAGAATTTCAAACGGAAGTGGAAGACGGTTTTGTTTTACAGTACCGGTATAAATAATAAGAATACCAGGATGATCATATTCTGGCCAGACGCCAACGATAAAATTCTCGAATGGGGAATCTTTAGCACCGAACAAAATACTGCATAGCAGCAAGGTAATGTAAAATATCATCTTTTTCATGGTGGGCGAGTTTAGACAGTCTTCCGAGGATAATCAATATAAAAGGAGGCAAAACCAGCCATATTCTGAGTTAGACATGTCTTTGGAATTTCATCGGGACAGGAATTAAATTTTGTTTTAACATGTTTTTTCGTTAATGAGAAATTGAAAAGAAAGTTCCGGATGATTATAGAAGGAATAATATATTATTAAGGCACTGTTCTAAATATCGTATGATTGATGTCGATTGAGAAAGCGGTTAAAAGGTTAGGTGTAACTGGTAACTGGTGAGTAGTGAGCAGTAACTGGTCCCGACACTTCGTGTACGGGATCTCCGCTTTACTCCGATGAGTGGTGGAGTGGTAGTACAAGTAACCAATAACCAGTTACCCCCGAACAGTCGCAAGCTCCTTACCTGCCCGACAAAGCCATTCAGGCGGGCGGGGCAGGCATTCACCAATAATCAATATATCAAACTTCCAATAGTTCTACTTTTATGTCGTATCCCAGTTTATGAAGGAAATCATAACAATCATCCCACGTGAGTCCAAATTCACGGACGTCTGCAAGTCCTATACGAGCAAGAATATTCCTTATGAGATCAAAACTTCCTTCTTCAAAATCAGCCTCTTTTATCATTTCCTCTGCCCAATCCACAAGGGCTCGTAAATTGATAGTCCTGTTGATATACTTAAAAAGCATTTCAGAGAGGTCTTTTTTTGTTACAAACATTTCTATTTCTCCTTTATTTTTCTATGTCTCATATCCACTGGAAATTTTTCATGGATTTCTATCAAATTTCCTCTGTTATCATAAATTTCTCGATAGAATTTGGTCGTTTCCTCATTAGTATCAACTTCCTTGACATATTTGGCTTTCCAGCCATGTCTTCCTATTATCTCAATATAATACTTTCTACCGCCGTTGGGTAAATCCTCCCAATTGGAGAATTTCTTTTCATTTTTTCGTCTATTAGAACCGTTACTCATTTAGTGGAAAATTTCACAATAATATAACAAACTCTGAGGGAAATATCTTAAAATAATTATAATCGCAATACAACCCTGCTATTTGGCTGGTGCGTAAACAAGCAGTTAATAAAAGAAGTCCAGCCAAATACACTATCGGTGATCCCATCTAGACAGGAGTTGGTGACAGTAATGGACAATCACTCATTCTTCCTATACCCTCTAGGAAACTTTGAAGCAACTGTTCCTGCTTGCAATAATTAGACGAATTAATTCAGCAGTTCAATCAAATAAATTATCCTCAAAAAGAAATAGGATGATATATATAAAAAGTTGTTTACACTATAATTCTATCTATAACCTCCTTAGACTTAGCAATAACTTCCTCAACATCTGCATTTATAAACCGGCTATTTCTTAAGATTATTTCTCCCGCAATCATAACCGTATCCACGTCATCCGGTCGTAAACTATATACAAGATGAGAGATAGGATCCGTGGGTGGCGATGAATGAAGCTGATTATTCCGAATCAGTACAATATCAGCATCAAATCCCGCTTCCAACTGTCCAAGACGATCCTCCATACCTAACGCCGTTGCACCATTTCGTGTAGCCAGCTCGAGGACTCTTCCGGCAGGAAGAACAGTAGGATCTCCTTTATGGATTTTCTGGAGCAAAGACGCCATCCGCATTTCAGTGAGAATAGAAAGGTTGTTGTTGCTCGCTGCACTATCCGTTCCCAGGGAAACATTAACCCCCATCCTGAGAAGATAGTCAACATCCATTACACCAGCAGCAAGCTTCATATTAGACGATGGGTTATGCACAGCCGCCACATTGCGGGAAGCCAAAATTTCAATATCCCGGTCTGACAGATGAATGCAGTGCGCTGCGATGGTAGGTCGGGAAAAGACACCGATTTCCTCCATCACTTCCACCGGACTCTTTCCATTGTACTCAAGTTTGCATTTTTCTACTTCCCCTTCGGTTTCTGATAGATGGATGTGGATTCCCGTACTTAACTCCTCAGCATGGGAAACCACTTTTTCAAGATACTTTGGTGGGCATGTATACAAGGCGTGGGGTCCGAAATAGAATTTGATCCTATCATGGTTTTTTCCACTCCATTCCGACACAATGTCCACGGCTTGTTGAAGTTGGTTTTCCGGGTTAGCTTGAGTTCCGATCAATACCCCTGAAAGAACAGCACGAATTCCCGTTTCCTCGCACGCTTTTGCAGCCTGATGGCTATGCCAGTACATATCATTGAAGCAGGTAATTCCACCACGAATCATCTCTAAAGCTGCAAGCTTCGATCCCCAGTATGAGTCTTCAGGCGTCAGCTTAGCCTCCATAGGCCAGATTTTCGTTTCCAACCACTTCATTAACGGCATATCATCTGCAACACCTCGCATCATTGTCATTCCGGAGTGAGTATGGCCGTTGATGAGTCCGGGGATAGCAATGCAACTGGAAGCATCGATTTCTAACGCTTCATTCCATTTTACATCGTCAGGACGACCATTGCTGACAAAATCAATCTTGCTGCCATCAACGCCGATATATCCCGGACAGAAAACCTCCCTCCGGTCATTCATCGTCACGACAGTGGCGCCCGTGATGATAGTTTTTGCCATTGCTCAAATAATTCTTCTAAATTTTTCCTGATATGGAGCTTTGCAAATCCCTTTTTCAGTAATAATAGCAGAAATCAGGTGTGAGGGGGTAACATCGAAGGCAGGGGTCATCACCTCGATATTGGAAGGAGCTATGGATTTCCCAAAGGGTTGAGTCACTTCACTCTTGTTCCTTTCTTCAATGGGAATATCCTCACCTGATCGAATTTGGGAATCAATAGTGGAAGTGGGAGCGGCAACGTAAAAAGGTACGCCATGATACCTTGCCAATACAGCAAGATTATAGGTTCCAATTTTATTTGCTGTATCACCATTCAGAGCAATTCGATCAGCGCCCACCACAACACATTTTATTTCTCCTTTTGCAAATAGCTGTGCAGCCATATTATCAGTTATTAGAATAAAAGGGATGCCCGTTTTCTTCAACTCCCATGCTGTCAACCGGGCTCCCTGGAAAAGTGGACGTGTTTCATTGACGACGACATGAATTTTTTTACCACCTTGGTATGCTGCATAAATAACTCCCAAAGCCGTACCATAACCACCGGTTGCTAACCCTCCTGCATTGCAATAGGTCATTACTTTCCCCGATTCGGGAAGCAGTACCTTACCGATAAAACTTAGTGAGCGACACATCTCAATATCTTCCCGGTGTATTGCTTCTGCCTCACTGATGATTTTATCTTTGACATCGACAACAGAATTCATCTCATGAACAGATTTGATAATACGATCAAGAGCCCAGGACAGATTGACGGCAGTAGGACGAACTGAAGCAATCTTTTCGCTGATTTTTACCAATTCATCCGAAAATAATTCAATATCTTCGGTTTTAATTTTCCGGGATCCCAGACAAATTGCATATCCTCCTGCCACACCTATGGCTGGAGCTCCTCGAATCGCCAAACGCCGAATGGCATCACAAACAACCTTATAATCTGAGGTTTCTACGAATTCTTCTTTCCCTGGGAGAAGTGTCTGATCCAAGAATCGAAGAGAATCTCCGTTCCATTGAAGATGGTTCACAACACCATCTTTTATAAAATCCATAGTTAACTTTACTTACTCATCGAACGAGAGAAATAACAGATTTTCGAAAAGTGTTCTACTCGTTCGAGATTCCAATAGGCTTCGTCCAATGATTTACCCAATGTTAGTACACCGTGATTGGATAAAATGATTGCATCGTGTTCTTTCACAAGATCCCGGATGGATTCCGGTACTTCCTCCGTTCCTGGTTTTGCGAAAGGAGCAATGGGAATATCCCCAAGTGTATATTTGATTTCTGTGAGCAAACAGGTAATGGTATTATCTTCCAGAAGGGAGAAAGCAGTGCTGTAGGGCGAATGAGCATGAATGACGGCAGTTGCATCATCACGTTGCCGATACACTTCAAGGTGCATAGCTAATTCTGAGGTGGGATCGGTGTGTGCGTACTCGCCCAGTACCGGCTTTCCATCTCCATCCAATTTCACAATATGTGATTCGTCTATTTCTGAGAAATAACTACCGGTTCCGGTAATATAAAACCCACCGTGGATTCTGGCACTGATGTTACCATCATTGGCAACAACAAACCCCTTCTCATACAGTTTTCTACAAAGCAGGACAATATCTCTCTTCGTAATCATTATCAACCTTTACTCCGGCACTAAGACTACCTTCCCAAACTGCTGCCGGTTTTCAATATGGACGTGTGCTTTTGCTACCTCACTCATTGAAAAAACACGATCAACGACAGGTTTAATTTTTCCTTGTGCCAACCATTCTACAACTTCACTAAAAGCTTTACGATCACCCATGGTCGATCCCAATATCGACAGGTTTTTTATAAACAGATGACGAAGATTGATACTCACATTGGCTCCGGTTGTCGCTCCACAAGTTACCAATCTCCCTCCCCTCCTCAACGACTTGAGACTCGAATTCCAGGTAGCCTCTCCCACATGCTCAAAAACGATATCAGCGCCTACACCATCCGTAATTTCTTTAACCCGTTTATGTATAATTTCAGCCGAATGATTGATCACATAATCTGCTCCGAGAGATTTTGCCAATTGGAGTTTTTTTTCATCTCCGCCAGTGGCAATGATACGGCAATTATACAATTTTGCAATTTGGATGGCTGCACTCCCTACACCTGACCCAGCGCCCAGAATAAGTATGGTTTCCCTGTTTTGTATCTTCGCTCTTCTGATAAGCATAGTATAGGAAGTTAAAAAAACCAGTGGAAATGCAGCAGCTTCCTCAAATGATAAAAAATCTGGCTTTCTCTCTAATTGTTCGGAATTAAGCGCCATCAGTTCGCATTGAGTTCCATTTTCTGTTTCACCTAATATTCCATAGTCGGCACAAAAATTTTCTTTCCCTTCCTGGCAAAATTGGCAATTTCCACAGTAGGTACCCGGTTGAATGATGACGGCATCACCAACTTTCCAACCCTCTACTTCTTGTCCCACTTCTACAATAACGCCTGCACCATCGCTCCCCATAATAATTGGCAAAGGATAATTAAATAGTCCATTCCGCACCCAAATATCCAGGTGATTAATTGACATTGCTTTCATTTGAACCAACACTTGGTTCGGAAGACAAAGTGGATCCGGTACGGTTTCCCACCGAAGTACCTCAGGTCCCCCACATTTATGTATACGAATTGCTTTCATTTAATTCTTGAAAATTATTCGATCCAAACTGTATCGACCTGGACCAATCAACATTAAGCTAAAAAACAGGATTCCTGACTCAATAGCATGATATGGACTTCCTTTCCCAGTAGTGATATGTGAGAGTGCAGCAAAAACCATAGTGAGTAACAGTAAAATTAAAACTGGGCGAAAAAGTAACCCTAATGCTAACAAAATACCACCAACGAATTCGGAAATCGCCGCCATGAATCCCCAAAATGCATGAAAACTTTGAATACCAACACTTCCCATTCCATTCATTCCAAGTTTAGCCCAATCATAAGGACCCCCCATTATTTTAGGATATCCGTGCAGAATAAACATGATCCCAATTCCAATACGCAGGATTAATAAACCCATATCCCTATAGGAGTATATTCCCAAAAAAAGTCGTTTAATATTCAACAAATGAAAGTTCTCAAATTTATTCATGAGTCTACTCCGATCTATCAGTCGTTCGGAACGATAGACAGGTCAATTCTAACAAAAATGACATTTTCGGATACGACTCATTCATCCAATTCTTCAAAATCAGCATCCAGTATGTCCTCTTCCCGGATATTCACTGATTCCTCAGAACTCGCCATAGTTTTATCCGAATCGATAACTTTATCTCTCTTGGAACCTTTTAATCGAGGGATGATAACTTTGTATAATAAATAAGTTACAATAAAAAACAGAAGATACTTCATAGTTAAAAATTGGTCGTGGGATTAAAAAACTTAGTTCCAGTCACAGGTTGCTGAATATATCGGATCACTTCCTCTAAATCATCTTTGTTGTGAACAAAATCAAGATCATTGGTATTAATAATCAGGAGTGGGGAATCCTGGTAACGGAAAAAATATTCGTTATACACTTGGTTTAAAGCATCAATGTATTCCTGTGAAATATTTTTCTCAAAATCCCTTCCTCTGGAAATAATTCTCTCCATAAGGCAGTTAGTGTCTGCTTGTAAATAAATTACCATATCAGGAGTTAACACATTTTTTTCAAGAAGGGTTGCAACCGCGTCGTAGAGGGGAATTTCCTTTTCATCTAAATTCAGGGATGCAAAGAGCCTATCCTTCACAAACATATAGTCTGTAATGACCAATTTGTGGAAAATATCTGTTTGTTTGATTTCCTGTTGTTGACGATATCGGCTTAACAGAAAAAAAAGTTGCGTCTGAAATGCATATCGATCCGGGTCTCTATAAAAATCCGGCAGGAATGGATTTTCTTCAAATTTTTCCAACACAAGCCGAGCATTCAAATGTTCAGAAAGAAGCCTGGCGAGGCTTGTTTTACCCACACCAATCACTCCTTCAATAGCGACAAAATATAGATTTCTCAAACCAGTTCCACCTCATTAATTCGGGTGATAGCCGTGTCATCTGGGCACATTTTCAACAACTCCAGCATAGTTAATCCGGAAACAGGGCATTGAAATTCCGGTGCTATTTCTGTCATGGGAAGCAACACGAATTTTCTTTCAGAGTACTTTGGATGAGGAATTTGAAGCAATGGGTCTTCTACAACTTTTTCACCAAAAAAGATGAGGTCAATATCGATTAACCGGGGTTCATACTTTTGTTTCCTAACCCTTCCCAGTTTTTCTTCAACATGAAGGCATTCTCTAAGGAAATCAACCGGCTCAAGATTCGTGGAAACCATAAGGGTACAGTTAATAAAATCGGGTTGATTCTTCAGGTACAACGGTTCTGAAATATAAAAGTGAGATGTTTTCTTTATTTGAATAGCAGGTAGTAAATTCAATTGATTTATGGCACAATTTAGATTTTTACATTTATCATCTATATTGGAGCCAAGGCTTAAGTACACATTATCATATCGAAATGTGTCATCAAACCCTGGTAAAAATCTATCCACTATGAATAAAAATTGGTTGGAGTATCTGTCAAACAATTAACCCAGAAATGACAAAAAACAGAGTCAGAAATCACCCTGGTCTCTTTCTATCTCAATTTCAACGCTTCCCAAAACTCCCTTAACCGGTGCATGAGGTTTTCTTACCCTCACCAAAACACTATCAATATTAAACTGAGTTAGAATTGTTTTTGCAATATGATTCGCCAGTGCCTCCAGAAGATAATACTTTTTTTTGGTCAAACAATCGTGGACAGCTTTATAGACATCGGAATAGTCTATCGTATCGCGCAAATGATCCGTAGAAGCAGCTTCCAGAAGATTTGTTCGAATTTCTAAATCAACCTCAAATGTTCCTCCACGTTTTTGCTCGGATTCATCCGCACCGTGGTATCCATAAAAAAGCATATTATTTAATCGAATCTTACCCATTTCCCTCTTGTGTTTTATTTGAATTTAGTTGTCACATGATGTATAGTCAAGGCTGATGGTACTCAATGAATAGGTACATTAATAAAAAAGCCCCACAGGTTCAGTGGGGCTTTTTCCATAGGTATCCCTTTGGGATAAGGTTGTAGGATTTGGGTTGGTTTAATACATTCCACCCATATCACCACCAGGCGGCATCATTGGAGGAGTTTCTTTTTGCGGAATCTCCGCTACCAATGCTTCCGTGGTGAGTAGTAACCCTGCAACTGAGGCAGCATTTTCAAGAGCCACTCGTGTTACTTTCGTCGGATCGATGATTCCTGCTTTAAACATCTGAACATACTTGCCTGCGAAAGCATCGAACCCGTAATCACCTTTTTCATTCAACACCTTTTGTGCAACGATTGAAGGCTCAAAACCTGCATTCTCAGTAATCTGTCGCAGTGGTTCCTCCATCGCACGGCGGATAATCTTGACACCCACCATTTGATCTTCCGACACTTTTATTTCATCTAGTCTTGAAAGTGTCCGGATAAACGCTACACCACCACCAGGAACAATTCCTTCTTCAACTGCAGCACGTGTTGCATGAAGAGCATCCTCCACACGTGCTTTCTTTTCTTTCATTTCCACTTCAGTAGCTGCGCCAATATTCAAGACAGCCACACCACCAGAAAGCTTAGCAAGACGTTCCTGCAGTTTTTCCTTATCGTAATCTGATGTACTTTTATCGATTTGCACTTTAATCTCATTAATACGAGCCTTAATCATATTCTCTTCACCACCGCCAGAAATAAGGGTAGTGTCATCTTTATCGATAACGACACGCTTAACAGATCCGAGGTATGATAATGTGGTGTTTTCTAGTTTATAACCCTGTTCCTCAGATATAACAGTACCACCTGTCAGTACAGCAATATCCTGAAGCATGGCTTTTCTTCTGTCACCAAACCCAGGCGCCTTAACTGCTGCAATCTTAAGCGTACCCCTGAGCTTATTTACAACCATAGTTGCCAACGCTTCCCCTTCCACGTCTTCAGCAATTACGAGAAGACTTGAACCAGACTGTGCTACCTTTTCAAGAATCGGTAGGAGATCTTTCATGGTACTGATCTTTTTATCATGGATTAGAACACGAGTATCTTCAAGAACAGTCTCCATGGCTTCAGTGTCTGTCACAAAATATGGCGATAAGTACCCACGATCAAACTGCATCCCTTCCACAACTTCCAGAGATGTTTCCATTGATTTTGCTTCTTCAACGGTGATAACTCCGTCTTTACCTACTTTCTCCATAGCATCAGCAATCAGATCACCGATAACTGGGTCGTTATTTGCGGAAATTGAAGCAACTTGAGCAATTTCATCTCTTCCGGGAACTTCCTTACTTTGCTCCTTCAGACTATTAACCACAACAACAACAGCAGCATCAATTCCGCGTTTGATTTCCATGGGATTTGCGCCTGCAGCCACATTTCTCATTCCCTCTTTAACAATGGATTGAGCAATGATAGTTGCAGTGGTCGTACCATCTCCAGCCACATCGGATGTTTTTGAAGCAACCTCACGAACCATCTGTGCACCCATGTTTTCCAGATTGTCTTCTAATTCAATTTCCTTGGCTACGGTTACACCATCCTTGGTTGTCGTGGGTGCACCAAATTTCTTTTCAATGACTACATTTCGTCCTTTTGGACCCAGTGTGATTTTAACAGCATCCGCAAGTTTGTCAACACCGGCTTTTAAAGCGTTTCTAGCTTTTGAACCAAATTCAATTTGTTTCGCCATTATTGATATCTCCTCTCTAGGTTATCCATGTTTATAAAATGGCAAGAATGTCACTTTCTCGCATGATGACATATTCATTTCCTTCAACGGTAACTTCGGTTCCGGAGTATTTTCCATACAAAACCTTGTCACCGTTCTTTACGGTCATTTTAATTAAAGTACCACTGTCACTATATTTTCCAGGTCCAATGGCTACAATAGTCCCCTGTTGGGGTTTCTCTTGAGCTGTATCAGGTAAAATAATTCCACCGGTGGAAACTTCCTCTGCCGGTGCAGGTTCTACCACAACCCTATCAGCTAATGGATCGATTTTTAATGCCATTTTTGAGAACTCCTATTATTTAGTTATGGGTTAATAATCTATTAGTTTAAAGCACGCTAATTTATCTTCCGATTATAACATTTGGCAACCTTTTTTAGCACTTTAATATTCTGACTGCTAATTGTAAAAAGTTACAACTAATCTGCTTATTTTATCGAGAGATTTTTAGGCTCTTAGTCGTAAAACGTGAATATTTGAAATCCGTCATCTGACGGGTGGCTTGGTCAGATTGGGTAAGTAGATAAAAAATATTTATAATCCGGTACTTCCAAATCCCCCGTATCCCCTTGCAGAATCATTAAGAAATTCCACAATTTCAATTTCAATTGGCGAACCATCTATTGCAACAAGTTGAAAGAGGCGTTGTCCAGGTTTCACGGTATAGGGAGTACCTTTAATATTATCACAATATGCGATGATCTCGCCCCTGTATCCTCCATCAATCAATCCAATTGAATTTGACATTCGTAAGGGCGTTTTTGAAATACTCGATCGGGGAATCAAAAAATATGGAACATCATCAACAGATTCACAAGAAATTTTGTGATGGATAGGTTTGGTTTCACCAGGTTCAATAGTTGTTTCTTCCACAACAAACAGATCCAAACCAGCGTCTCCCCTATGAAAATGACCATGGTTACGATATAATTTCGCGACTTCATCTGAAAATGGTTTAATTCTTAGTTTCATGATTTAGACCTAAACCGGATAAGCTGTCCGTCGGCTGACGGATCCTATATGAGAACGAAAAAATCCCTACGGGGAATGACGAGTAAGGAATTATGAAAAAAGTTAAACAAATTAATCAAATTATGGGTATCAAACCTGCTGCAAAATTATCGTTGACAAGTCGGGAGTAAGTTTAGTTTTCTATGCACCTAATTTACAATTAATTTTCGATTTGTTGAATTCAGAATGAAAAGAATCATACAGGCTTTCCAACCCCGAATTTTTTCCAAACCCAGTAAATCCCGCTGCCTATGCCAATAAATAAAAATCCAAGCGCTGGCAAATAACTCCCTTGTTCCAGATAAAAACGAATGACGCCCCATGAAACAAATAGAGCACTTCCAATGTAAGCGATAGGAATTAAAGGAAACAAGGGGGTTCTGAAATAATCCTTTTTTGATGAATGATTTTTACTTTGTCTTCCTTTCTTCTTCAATAGTGATGAGATGGTCAAGGCTGAGAACAATACCATCACGATCGTTGCCGAATCGACAAGACTTTCGATATCCAGAAGAAACATCAACATCACAGTCCATACGCCTTGTATAACAAGTGCAACAACTGGCGTATGAAACCTGGAATGAACCTTTGCTGTCTTTTTAAAGAAAACACCATGGTCACCCATGGATTGGATCACCCTTGCCCCCGCTTGAACTGCAATAGAAAGAGAACTGACCACACTCACAAAAATAAGAACCGAGAGGAACTGACTCCAATTCTCCGCACCCACTGATCGAATAGCCATTAAGGGAACTAATGACTCATTACGCATATGTTCAAGACCCAGAGAAGACAAAAAGGTATAGTTCACAATCAAATAAATTACTGTGGTAATCATGGTTCCACCAATAAGCGCAATGGGAAGTGTTTTCCGGGGATTGGCGATTTCCCCCGCTAAATATCCCGCCACATTCCAACCGCTGTATGCAAAAAAAATGGGGATTAGTGCCCGTGAAAATCCACTAATCGGATCTTGAATTACTTTCGGTGAAGGTACTGGTTCAAGGGAAATTCCTTGACCTTGAAAAAGAAGATAAGCAAGAACAAACATACCAAAAAGTTTTACTACGGTCAGGATAGATTGAAATCTTGAGCCGACAGTAACACGTAGAAAATGAATGAAAGTGTAAAATGTTACCAGGATTAAAGCAATTACCTTCTCAGACAAGCCCACTGAACTTAAAACAGGGCTGATTTGAATTAGATATTTTGCGCCAAACAGAGCTAAGATAGCAATAGAACCACTTGCAAATATCACCATACTCATCCACCCATAGAGAAAAGCCGGGAACGACCCATATACTTTATGAAGGTACAGAAAATCCCCACCTGTATGAGGAAATTTCGTTGCCAGTTCCGCAATGGATAAAGCTCCTAAAAGAGCCATAATTCCACCAAATATCCATGCAAGGATTAGCCAGTTTCCGTTAACTACAGGACTTGCAGCATAACCTGATAAAAGAAAAATTCCAGACCCGATCATATTACCCGTCACCATAGCAGTGGCGTCAAATGTTTTTATTACTCTTTTTGGACGATTTTGCATTAGAATTTTAATGTTTTTTCAATCTCAATGAATCTGTTCAGAAATATCTTAACGATATGAAATTTATAATATAATAACAGTAGATTGGTTATAAATATATCGTTGTGAGGAATCTGATTGAATAAACCAGGTAATCCAAATCTACTAATTTATTTTGCCTGATAAATTGTCCGAATCGGGAATGGTATTTCGATTCCTTCTTCTTTGTACCGTTTATGTAATCGTTTAATGAGTGCATGCGTCACGGCATATTGTCCTGAATAATCTTTTGCTCGCATTGAAATACGGAAATCGATGCTCGATTCACCAAAATTTATAAAAGTAACCATGGGCTGAGATTCGGGGACACCACCCTCCACCTCATCCATGATTTGTTTTGCTACTTCGAGAGTAACTCTTTCCACATGGTCCAGATCACTGTCATAACTCACACCACAGGAGACACGGACAATCAATTCCTTGACAGGTACGTCGTAATTAACCATAGTTGCACTGGATAGTTTTGAATTTGGTACGATAATTAGATTATTGGTTCGATCCCTTAAAGTTGTGTTCCTCCAGGCAATATTTTCTACCGTGCCTCGTTGACCGGAATCAAGTTCCACCAAGTCCCCGGGTTTCATTTTCTTTGAAAGAATGATATGAAGTCCGGCAAATAAATCGGATAGTGTATCTTTTAAAGCCAGGGAAATCGCAAGACCACCTATACCAAGCGCAGTAAGGACAGGAGTAATGGAAACACCCAAAGTCTGAAAGATAACCAGTAGTCCAATTACTACAATAATAATACGAGTCAAATTTGTGAGCATAGTAGTGGAAGGTAATGCCCCATCCGTTTTCTTTGCATACAGTTCCAACATCCCTACGGCAATTCTGGAAAGAGTGAGTGTCACTGAAAGTATAATGAATGCGAAAACAATTATTCGAATTGTACCAACCAGGTCATTGGATAGGGGCGTATAGTTAAGAGCAATATAAACGCCTACAAGAATGAACCATAGAAAAGACGCTGATTCAATAGCTCCCAAAAACACATCGTCTCCTTCCCATTTTGTTTTTTTTGCAAAGAGTTTTAAACGACGATGTACGTAAGTCTTAAAAATCCAGCCGAGAATAACTGCCATAATAATAATAATCAGTGGCGTTAAATAGATCATCATTTTGTTAAAATATTCACTCATAATCACTCCACATTACTCTAAAATATACAAAAAGTCATTCAGATATATAAATGAATTGACTTTAATATTTGTTTGACCACACAATCTCATTCTTATCAAAGGCTTGGACTTCGATTAGATTCCCATCATCATCCCAACTCATCAATTGTACAATATCCCCCATAATATGTAAACCTAATTGTTTGATTTTTCCATTCTCATAATAATACAATTCCGCTCCATCTTTCACATTTCTTAAATAATCTATCTCAGCTGCAAGCCGACCGTTAGTATGCCGTACTTGCTCTATACTTCGCTCGCTGCGAAATCGATCAGGTTTTGGTCTTCTTCCGTGTTTATCCCACGTAATAGTCAACCGAATGGTATCAGCTTGGAACACTTTAATTTTACTAAACAATTCATTTTGGTTCCATGAAATATCTGAATGTGGAAGTCCACGAATGAAAATGTCGAATTTTTTCATTTTACCACTGGGATACCATTCAATTTGAGCACCATGTTGGAGATCTTCCACATATTCGGTTTCTAAAGCGACTTTTCCGGATGAATACCACTTAGTGACTTTACCATTTAACATACCCGCTGAATATTCTTTCTCCCATCGTTTGACTCCATATTGTGTCCAAAAAGTGGAAGTCCCATGTAAATATCCATGTTCATACTTTTTTTCGCTCTTTTTCATTCCATTTGCATACCAAATGATGGAGGTCCCATCTAATCCGCCATTGGAATAAGGATCCTTTGTCCACAAAGTGCCATCAAAATACCATTGCCTGGAAACTCCATCTAATAAATCATTCTTATATTTATTTCGACTAACAAGTCGACCCTCAGAATTATAGGTCTCCCATTTTCCAATCTTTAGACCGTCCTTATATCTTTTGTACTTGCGTAGAGTACCGTCTCTATTCCACACATACGCCTTTCCATGCAGCTTCCCCTTAACGAATTTATCTGTAGCTCGGATCTGTCCATTGCGGTACCAGTAGGTTGTTACTCCATTTAGCAAGTTGTTCTTATAAACTTTTTGTGAATCCTTTTGAGCTTTCTCATTCCACCAGATTGATTCACCATGAAGGCTTCCATTTTTATAAGAACCTTCATATCGCTTTCTCTTGGCTTTGTCGTAAAAAACCATTGACCCATTCAATATCCCCTTCGAATATTCCTTTGTAGAATCAATGTTACCTTCCCCATTCCACCATGTGGACTCCCTATGTAGAAGTCCTTTTTTATATGATCCTTCATATCGTTTTATCTCTTCATTATCATAAAATATTACCAATCCATTTAGTACACCTTTCGAATATTCCTTAGTAGAATCACTCCTGCCTTCCTCATCCCACCATTTCCACTCTCCAATAGGAACTCCTTTGCTATAAAATTGCTCAGTTAATTTTTTACCATTTTCATGCCACCGAGTAAAAGTGCCATGGATTCTATCCTTTTTGTAATTGATTTCCTCTAATGGGACACCAGATTCAGAATAAGTCATTACTCTAACGATTGTCGAATCTCCCATCTTCTTTTCAAAGTGAATTTCCCTACGAATATTGTCCTCCCATGATTCTTTAACAACCAATGTGGGTGCACATCCAAACCACAGTAATAAAAATACCGGAAAATATTTTTTAATATAATCCTTCACTTGAGGTATTTATCTGTACTCCTAATTATTGCTTAAGATACAAATTGAAGAAAAAAATAATACTTCATTCAAACCTGAAAAAGTATTCTGCTAAAGTTTATACATCCCGACGGCATCCCCTGTCAATGTTCCGAGATAGAGCAGCCCTTTATGTTCCACTACATTTGTAATTTGTGACAATGTTTTTCCAGATGAATCATGAAGACTATTTATTATTTCACCTTCTCTATTCAATTGAATCACCAAACCATAAGGTGTGGGTGCAGGACGAATCCATTCGGGTAGATGCATTAAAATTTTCCGAAGCCAAACTCGTGGCGCGTAGATATTATCCACATCCCATTTCCGAGGAGATACCAGGGCAACCCAATAATTTCCTTCTCCTTCTCCCATAATACCGTCAGGAAATCCCGGTAGATTTTCCGAAAACACTTCTCTTTCTCCCTTTCTTTCCCCCTTTAATCAGAACCGGGTGATTTGATATTGACTTGTTTCAGCCACCAGCACAAAATCTTCATCGGGTGATAATGCAACACCATTGGTAAAAAATAGCCTATCAAGCAACACCTTTAAATCCCCGGAAGAAGGATCAAACCTTAATAACCGTCCAAATGGCCTATGGATCAAGATATCATGATAATAATCATTCCTGAGTTCCGGTATGGTTGCATCAGAAAAATAGATATTGCCGCCGGAGTCTACAATCAAATCATCCACAAGACCAAAAGAGTTATTTTCATCGCTTTGAACAAGGGAAGTCACCGATCCATCAGGTGAAATAGAGAGAAGCCCAAGTGCACCATCTGCAACGATAAGATTACTATCCGGAGAAAACTTCAATCCCAAAGGACGACCTTGAGTATTAGCAAAATTCTGAACAGTGCCATCGGTTTGAATTCTTTTAATCCAACCATCTTCATTAGCAATATAGACAACGCCACCAGTAGTTATCGCAATATCTTCCGGTCCCACTAATTGACCTTTAGCCAATAGTTTTGTATTAGTCAATTCTTGATTTGGTGCAAGTATTCCCGTCATTTGTAGCATTTCAGGCGGGTAAAATTGAACAGGGACAATATCAGTTACTTCCACAAAGAGAAAACAACCAATAATAAACAAAATAGGAGCTCCCATTAAAATTAAAAGAAGGATTATTGTAGTTTTAATCAATTTCATCGCACAAACCTATGTAAAATTTTATTAGAAAATGAAAGTTGAACACTAAAAAACGCTGTACAAAAATTACAGTTTTGAATGGTAACCTTTTATATAGTTACCACAGGCTTCATAATTGCCCAATAATCTTTTAATCGGCCAATTCCTTCTCGTATTTCTTCTACGGAAATACCGGAATATGCAAATCGTATGAATTTCTGAGTTTCACCAGTAAGGGGTGTTCCAAAATGTTCTCTTGTGCAGAATGAAACACCAGTAGATTCCAATGTTTTGATCCGGAATTCTTCTAGAGATTTCACTCCTATCCGATGATACACATCTGTTATATCCGGGAATAGGTAAAACGTCGTGTTCGGTTTAGAAATCACAACCCCATCAATTTTTTTAAGCTCTTCCACCAATACATCCCGTCGTTCCTGAAGGGTATCCACGATCTCTTCAGCACCCCGTTGATTGCCACGTAACGCTTCGATCCCAGCATATTGGATGAAATGATTGGTACATGATTCCTGGTTAACATTGAGCTTTGCAATGATCTCAACAATTTTTTTCGGACCAACTGCAGCCCCTAATCTCCATCCCGTCATGGCGTAGGTTTTAGAAAAAGAATACAGAATCACTGTCCTTTCCCTTAAACCAGGAAATGAAACAATACTTTTGCTTTTACCGGAATACCGAATTTTGAAATACGCTTCGTCAGAAAGAACCCACAGGTTATGACGAAGAGTAAAGTCTGCGATCCATTCCATCTCTTCGATATCGGATTCTGCACCAATCGGATTTTGATAATTGTTATAGATGAAAATCTTGGTATTCGTATCAATGGAAGACTCTACTTGTTCTCTGTCAATCTTAAACCCCTCACCCGAAGATATGTAGCCATAAGGTAAGGCTCTGCCACCATGATAATTAATCTGTGATTCATAAATAGGATAGCCTGGATTCGGGTAGAGAACCCCATCGCCTGGATTCATCAATGCTTGTATAAATTTTCCAATAACCGGTTTCCCTCCCGGTTGAATTGCTACATTTTCATGACCAAATTGTACACCCCGCTCCAGACCCACATATTCTGCTATCGTCTCTCTTAATGGAAGAATTCCAACAGCAGGAACATACCCGGTTTTTCCATCCTTCATTGCACGGTGAGCAGCTTCGATGATATTTAGCGGAGTCCTGATGTCCATGTCTCCCAAATGAAATGGATAAACCTTATTCCCTTTTGCTTTAAATTCTGCGGCGCTGTCTGATACCGCAAAAGCGGTTTCAGTACCCAAATACCTTAACCTGGTAGCAAACATTTTATCCATGTTCTAATCCTCTACTAAAGGAATTTCCATTTTGGGAACCGAACTTCTGATCCTTTCCAATCGGTCAGGTCTATTTTCGGCAAATTTCAATATCGCTCTCCACTGCCAACGTGCGGATAGATGGGCTTCATCAATGACTTCTTCTAAATTCCCTCCACCACGCCAACGATTATCCCAATCTGCCGATACAGAATATTCTTTCACCACAGAATGTTTTATCCAGTTACTCATGAGATTGATGGCAGTGTTCGTGATGATCATGGCATCAGACCATTCATCATCTCTCATCACAGACTGCTTATACTCTTCCGATTGCATTTCAAATAATCCCCAGGAAAGAGCGGCAACGATTTTTATGTTGGGACCGTCGTTCTGAATCCTGGGTAAAATGGTCAGTAAGTTACTAATCACACTGGTTCCACGAATAATGACTACGCCCTCTCTTTCTCTGTTAAAATCATAATCCTTTACAACATAAGCGCCTTTTGCCGCTTCAAAGTGAGAAGGCATACCGAGAGCTATTCTATCGGGCAATTCTATCGGGGGTCGAGTCAAATGGATAGCAATGATGGGGATGTCCGTGGCCAAAGCAGCTCCAAGCATAACAGGAACTTCGTTGTATTCCCAGGGGTGGAGGTTTAATATATGTCCTGTTGGAAATAGTTGGGTCACCCCGGGGGAAAATATTCCAAAATGGGTTCGGCTGTCTTCAGCAGTTTCCGGACCTGAATGTCCTGCTACCCAGATAATCTTTCCCACCTTCAATTGGGAATCCTGTGCAACCTGACTGAATAATCTCATAGCGCCATATTTCAAGTAAGAGAATGATCCATAAGTGCTGCAGGCTGTGATGTATCCATTGAATTCTGCATAGGGATCTTCGCTGAAATTTACAGTAGTAATTCCTGCCATAATCCCCGCATTGGCAAATTCGGTAATTGCTTGAGGTAGAAGCGTACCCTGTTGATTTTTCTCTCGATGAAACATCCCAAAATCTTCTGAACCGTTCCACCCTTTTGCAAATCCTGATATGTTGGTAGAATCAGCAAGATCTGCTGAACTGACTAAGACAAGAGGTCGTCCATATTTTTCTTTACAATAGGTATTCAACCAAGATCCAAAATTACCAAATCCTGCACGGTTTGGCGCCTTGGTGCCAGGTGGTTTGTACAGTTCCTCGGGATAATCCCGATAACTATAAATAACAGGGTCATTTAACGGGTTTTCCCTGAATTTACTGCTGATTTCTTTATGCTCGGGGATACTTTCTCCCAATTCAATCAGCCGCTCGGATAAATATTCAATAAGTCTTGGAATTTTATCAAACAGTAAAAAAACCGTCTCGAATGTATCAGCCATCTGCTTTTTATCCGACTCATAAACATTAAAACCCGGTTTATCCATATGTTCGAACTGAACCCCATATTTTTCTGCGAATTCCCTTTTGGTGTTCCAAAATTCCAGAGAATTGCGTTTGTGGGGAGAACCGTGACTTGCGTTGTCATATTTACCGTATCCTCTGCCTTTCCGGGTTTTCACCCATAACATTTTTGGTTGATTTGGATCTCCATTCTGGTTAAACAATTTTTCATAAGCCTGTATAATGGATTCCCAATCTGTACCATTTTCTGTCCCTGCAACTTTCCAACCATAGGGCTCAAACCATTCGACAGGTGTCCCTGCCATAATATCACTGAAAGGACGATTATCTATCCCATAATCGTTCCAATCAACCACATAAATGAGGTTTCCCAACCCAAGTCCGTATGCAGAATTCTTTGTTTCATGGGAAACACCTGTGGTCAATCCTCCCTCTCCCTCAAAGGCAAAAACTTTCACATCTTCAGCGCCGGCGTATTTGAGGATAAATGCTTCTCCAGCTGCTGGAGCAGAACCATGTCCTGAGGGACCTGTATTGAACTTAAAAAACAAGGTCTTCCCTTCCATTTCGGCATGTCCCGGGAGACCTCCTTGCCTCCTGAGAGTCAGAAGATCCTGCCAGTAAAGGGTGTACTTTTCACCCATAGGATTTAAGTATTTTGATTCACCGGTTTTCTCGTATTTCAGTCGTAAAGCTTCATTAAAAATCGCCAGTGTAGCATATATCAGTGGATTTGTATGTCCCGCTATTAAAACAAAACGATCTGCAAATGTTTTCCCTGGATTACGGATATCCCAGCGCATCACACCTGATAGCAGGGTTGAGACCAATACATGTACTTTTGATCGCGACCCTCCAGGATGTCCACTCTGACTGAGATTTAAGGAGATGTCAATGCACTGATCGATCATGTCTGCAATGACATCCCAATACTTAAACTCTTTTTTCAATTCAGATAGAGGTCTCATCAATTTTCCCTTGAGTTATTTGCTAAAAAGTGACTCTAAATATTACAAAGAAAGACACTTATATTCGCGAGTTTATTATTAACTAAATTAAGCGATTCTATTCACGCTATTGACGATTATATTTTTACTTATTGGGTTATCGATATTGTTGTGAAACTTCAGGGTAATAATGAGGACAATCCCGAAACTTTGGGACTCAGCCTTTTTCCAAGGATCCTTTGGATAACCAATTTACTCCGTACCCAACGGGATCTCTATGGGATGGGTCGTAGCTTTATTCTTATATATTGAAAAATTTTAAGATAATCATGTTAACCACAACTGCCTATCCAAACTCCGATACTGAATCGCCTCGCTCAGATACTGAGGTTGGATTTCGGGTTGATCTTCCAGATCAGCAATCAGTATCGTTACTTTCAGGATTCTGTCGTAAGCAAGTGCAATTTTAACCTCGTTATTTTCTATAGGTTACCGCATCACTTCCAGCATGTTTTTCTTGAATTTAGCCAGCTCATTCAGGAGCAAAACACCATGCTCAATCACGACATTCTTTCCCATCTGAAACACTGACATCCACTTATACCAATCAGTGAGATCGGATTTGCAAATAATTATACGGGAGTGTGGAGGAAGGCTAAAAAGATGGTAGGAATGGTACTTTATGCATTCCCATTGAATTTCTTAACTAAACCGAGAAAGTCTTCTCTTGCTATAGGTTTTGTAATAACAGTGTCAGCTCCTGCGTCATAACACTTCTTCTTTGTACTGTCACTATATGAGCTTATGACTACAATTGGGTTGGTATAACCGCTAGTACGTATTTCCTGTATCGCTGTAATGCCATCTTTGTATGGCATATTAATATCCATGAAAATTAATTCTGGTTGATGCTCAATGCATTTTTCAACGGCCTCATATCCGTCATACGCAGATATTATTTCCCCATCGAAATTAGATTTCAAGAAGAATTGGAATAATCTATTGGTTGGAATATCGTCTTCCACTATCAAAATCTTACTGATTGACATTTTGTAAGCCATTGTTATTTTATCTCACACGTGGAAGAGAAAAACTTCATAGTTGAGAGGCCAGTTTCGTTTTCTGTACAACCTGTGCATATGATACTCCAAGCACTGCTGCCATTTCTTTTTTGTTATGTTGGTATTTCACAAGAAGAAAGGAAAAAAGGTCATCCTCAAACTTCTTGTTCGCTTCCCTCCAGGTTAAAGGAACCAGGGATTCAATATACTGCTTGAAATAGGGGTTATCATGTAAACCCTCAAGGACCAAGCCCCGTTTGAGTCCAAGCTTTTTCTGGTATAGGAAATAGGTCCGGGGTTCAATCCCAAGCTTCTTACACATTTGAGGTGCATTTCGTGTCCGTTCCAGGTGAAGTGATAAGAGGACATTGTGAAAGAGATTCCGGATGTCCTTTAGGGATAGATCCATAGTAAAGCCAAAAACTTTATCCTTAATATTCACCTGAGGAATTCGTTGATTGTTTCTTAGAAACTCCACATAGGCATCCATGAGTTTCCTTCGGTATCCCATAAGCCTCAGACCCAGATCTAACTCTTTCTGAAGCTCAAGATACCCCTGGCCATAGAAGTGATCTGCCAGACCCATTTCACCCAACTTCTCATAGCAGAGACCAAGTTTGTAGTAATCCTCAAAGGCCATATCCCGCATCTCATAGCGTGTGGTAAGTTGCAGTGACTGACTGTGATAGGAAATTGCCTCACGATAATTGCCGCATTCGTACTCCAAAAAACCCAGATTTTGAAGGGCAAGGCTTAACAAATAAGGCGATAGGTCTTTCTGTATTTGTTCGATGAAAAGAGATCTGGCTTTATCATATTCACCTTTCTGTATCAACATCCAACCTTTATCATTCAATACCTCAAATCGATACTGAGGCAATGATTTCTCAATGGAAACTGCCAAAGCTTTATCATAGCATATATTTGCAGATTTATAGTCTTTAAGATTGATATAAATTTCCCCAATATGTCTGTGGACACGTCCCAGGCGAACTTCATCATGCGTCTTTTTATAATGCTCTGCTGATTTATTTAGGAGCGCTAAGGAATGTGTTGGGTCATCGAACTTAAAACACAAACCAATGCAAGTTTTTATTCGCCAAATGAGTAGATCATTCTTCGTCATGGTTAATGCCGATTCCAGAACAGATATCGATTCCTTTGTATAACCTAGTTTTCGCAACAAATTTGATATTTCCATATAGGTGTATGACATGACATCATCTGTGACATCTTGATCTAATGCTATGTTGAAAGCGGCAAACGCTTTCCGGTAATTCCCATTGAATGTATAGATACCACCAAGACATGCCCAGGCGATTCCCAGAAGATTTGGATCCTCAAGTTTCAAAATATGGGATACATCATCTATGGCACTTTTTTCGGAAATAAGATTCAAGCGATAAACAATCTCTGTCTTTTCTAAATACTGGTTAATTTGAATCCGATCAATCAACTCTTCAGGAGAAGGCAATACCTCCATTGCGGGAAAAAGGTTTCGTATGTCATGTGGAATGAGATTGACCATTTTTATTTATCCTTTATCTTCGAAATGGTTATACATTCTGTTTGTGGATAACACAACAGGTGAGAAGTCCCTATTTCCCTTAACTGAATAAAGATTCGGAAATAAAACTGGTAAAATCTTTAGTAGACATTTGATGTTAGTTATCATTGTATCTTATTTACTCTTAACTCATATTAAGGTATAATTCTTTAAAGATCAAGATTTATTTTTAATTTTATTAAATATTTTTCTCTATATATAAATTTATGGTGATAATTTACACTACGTTGGTGACGGCTCCTGCATATAACCTTGCAATTGAAATAAATCAAATATGGTCGTAAACTAATTTATTCATTTGTCGCATGGATAGCAGATGATCTGATATGACTAAGCAGTTACACTCTCTTTTCGGAATTCTACCGGTTTGGCTTTTTGTTTTGACAAACCCGTTGGAATCACAACTATCGTCATTACAACATGAACCACATTTGAATTGGCGTGTCCTCTACACACAGCATTTCTTGATCTATTACCCGGCTGAATTTGAGGAGCTGGGTCATAAAATAGCAACTATCTGCGAAGAAGTATATGAACCCATCAGTCGTTCTTTGAATTACTATCCAAGTAGAACACACGTGATCGTACATACGCGCATCGATTTCTCTGATGCTATAGTCTCTTTCTTACCATGGCAAATAGAATTGTTTGTTACAGAACCTCAAGGGAATATTATTGGTTCAGGTGACTTATGGCTAAAGGTACTTATCGCACATGAATTTACTCACATTGTGCATTTGCGGAAGCACAAAGGACTTTCGACACTTACCTATCCCCTACTGGGCAATTTCAATGCTCTCTGGCAATTGATCGGACCGATGTGGTTTTCCGAAGGTGTAGCTACACTCAATGAAAGCCGGTACAGCTCTGGTGGTAGGGGACGAACTCCTTTCCATTGGATGCAGATGGCCGCACCTATTCGAGCAGGCAGGCCATGGCGCTTGGAGAACACAAACTATCGTAGTCGCAGGCGCATGCCACAAAAACACATGAAATATATCTCAGGGTATTATCTATCGTATTATGTAAGTGAACAGTATGGTTCCGATGTCTGGACTAAAATCTTGGACCGATATACGGCATTCCCTCTTTTTGGGTTTGGCAGGGCAGTCAAGTCTGTCACTGGGAAAAGTATAAAACAGATATATAATGAAATGTTGGAGGGATTTGACACTCAAGGCATCAATCGAGATTCCTTTGCTCCGCCAGAACAGATATGGCGAATGCCAAAAAATCCTGAAGATCAACATTCACCTCGTTGGGTGGATCAGGATCATTTGATGATATATCGAAAGAGTTTCGATGATCTACCCGAGCTGACATTGATTGATCGCTCAGGCAGATCTCAACAAATTCGGGTACGTCGCCTGGCTAAAATAGATAACAGCTTCACAATAGGGAAGACAGTTCTGGTATGGGCTGAATTGCATCCACACTCACGCTTTTCCGCAACGATCTTTTCTGATTTGAAATTTTATGATCAGCGAACCGGAAAAGTCCGAGCCTTAACTCACAACGCACGACTATATAGTCCGGATTTATCACCGGATGAAACGCGAGTTGTAGCTATCCAGACAGCGCTGCCAACAACGCGATTGGTTACAGTTTCCCTGAAAGATGGAGAAGTCAGTACAGTTTTGGATATTCCGTATACTACTATTTTAAATCCTAGATGGTCACCAGATGGGGAATGGATTGCCTTTGCACTCAAAGATTCAACTGGTCAGCAGGACATTGCCATAGTGGAGATTCGAACGGGTCGTTGGCGTTATCTTTATCCGCCTGATATCCCCCACGACAACAACCCGTGTTGGACCCCGGACAGTCGATATGTTCTGTATACATCGGATTTATCGGGTATCTTCAATATTTGGGCTGTAGAAGTTACCACCGGCAGGCGCTGGATGGTCTCTGACTCAGAATTTGGAGCATTTACTCCTGATGTCTCTCCGTATGGTGATGAATTGGCTTTTAAGAACTATACTTACACAGGTTTCATCGCAGTAACCATATTGCTGGATTCGACCCGATGGTTAGAAAAATCTGCTGTTCAGTCATACAAAAATCCGCTCAAATTTTCAGCCAGAGATACAGCCAACCTGATATCCGGTCAGCCCTCCATCATTCCTTCAAAAATAACAGCATATCAACCGTGGAAACAGATTCTATTACCTCAGGGATGGATTCCATTTCCTTTTGAAGATGAAAACGGTGGTGCAGTTGCGTTGTTTGCTATCAGTCAAGATGTACTTCATCGCAATATCTGGCAGGGAAGTTTCGGATTGTCACCCAAAACTCTTCGCACCACAGTTGATTTCAGTTATACGTATCGAGGCTGGTGGCCAGAACTTAATGTTCGAGCTTATTCTTTGCCTGTACGGGTTTCGGATGGGAATGCCACGGGTTGGTGGCGAAAGCGCGGTATCGAAATTACTGCATCACTACCCCTTGTACTTGAAAGCAATGCCTATGAAACCTTTTTCCAACCCGTATTTCGACTAAAGCATCACACCAAGAGCCGTTCCCCTGGAACTATCTATCCAAAGCTTAAAAATTAT
>JADFPG010000093.1 GCA_022562455.1 Fidelibacterota bacterium
CAAGCGTCCCAGTCGTTAAGTTGGCGCCCATCTTCTGTGGCCCGGATATTGGACTCGTCCACGGATGTGCGATGTCTTTCAATAAGACGCTGAAATACTTGTTTCGTATCTTCCGACAAGTCCTCAGCATTTATTTTGGCTGCGAGAAGCTGCGAGTTGAAAAAATTGGACCAAATCAGAGAATAGAGAGTAGTAGAAAGTGTTTCGTCGGAAAAGAGGGCATAACGCAGAGTTGCCTGAATAATCACAAATACTGCATCAGGGGATTCTTCTGAAATAGCGAGTGCAGACTCAATCCACCCCATGCTGTGATAAAAGTTATCCGTTGCTATCTCAACATGGAAGTCCCCACAAGGAAAGTAATACCAGGTGCCGGCAATTTGAACGGAATCAGCGCCACGGCTGATGCAAGGGGAAGTGTCGGTTAAGTGGTAATCACCATTGGCTGAATCAACGAATTGAGGGTAAAGATCAATGTTGCCTGAGAGCCAATTAACACTGCTATTATCTTGATTATCTATTCCAGTTTGACCGCCACGAATATTAGTGTAAGCTATGTTGACAGTACTGGGCCCACCCACTAAAGATATTTCAAAAGAACCATCATTTCTTATAATTGAATTCATGACGTTTAATGTTGCACCACCATTAGAACAATTGACCCCTTGAGAATTATCAGTAATTGTGACATTCTCAAATGTCGAAAATGAGCCATGCGTATTATAATAAGCGACCCCCCCGTTATTGTGACTAATTACAACATTGAATAGATTAACCATACTATTTCCAGCCCACATCCCTGATGGATTCCCACTTTGATTATTTGATATAGTTGAATTTCGAATTGTTAATGTGCAATTACCAGCATATAATCCTGCACATTCTGAAGCAGTGTTATTTCTTATTGTTGAATTAAGAATAAGAATATTTCCACCTTCAATGTATAAGCCACCTCCTGCCCGTGCTGGTTCTGTATAATTTGTACCTGTTGTCGAATTATCCTCAATAATTAACCAAATTAACCGAGGACTGGCGTTATCGAGAAAAATGCCACCACCGCCTCGCCAATCAACACCACCTCCTGCCCTGTCTTTTGCTTTACCATTTCTAATAGTAAAGCCATATAAAACAGCACTCATATCTTCACTATTATTAAATGTTACGACACTTCCATCCTGATTCCCATCTATGATTGTTTGAGATATGTTCGATGTATCGCCTGTAGTCAAGGTTAATGACCCAACGACAATATTCTTCCCATTGAAGTTGATATTCTCCACGTATGTCCCGGGTTGGACTAAAACGGTGTCGCCATTGGTGGAGGCGTCAATTCCTGCCTGGATGGTGGAGTAGTCAGCGGGGATGTTTATGGTGGCGGCGAAACCAAATTGGAGAATGATTGTGAATAATAAACCTTTCACTTTGGACTGCATATTCCTTTTCCCTTTGGACTGCATTGACTGTGTCAATGCACCATCAACACGGTTGACGAACTCCATATTCCTTTTCCCTTTGGACTGCATTGACTGTGTCAATGCACCATCAACACAGTTGATGGACTCCATACCTTTTTTGGATTCCATATTATTAAAAATCATCTTTAATCTTCACCTTATCAAACGGATATTTTTTCATAAGCTGTTTCATTTCTTCCGCTTCTTCTATAAATCTGTAATAATAACTTCCAAATTTCCACTTTTCCGGTGAATCCACATATCCATGTTTTACGGGATTATACCAAATGTAATTGAGTCGTGTGAAATATGATTTTTCAAATGTAATGCAGGTATCTCTGTAATTATAAAATATCTTTTTAGCTTTGGATTCCACATCTCTTTTGGACTGCGTCAACCGTGTTGACGCTCCATCAACACGGTTGATGGACTCCAAAAAAACATTCTTTTTTATCCATAATGCTGTAAACCTGTGTACTTCTTTAAAAATATCCGGTAATGTTTTTGGATTTTCCGGGGCGTTAACCATCAGATGATAATGGTTATCCAAAATTACCCAGTCTTCAATTTCCCAATGATGTCTGGTAAATTCTTTTTGCAATGACAGGTATAATCTTTCTTTTGCAGATGATGACCTCAAATATGGTTTTCCTTTGTATGTAGAAGCCGTAATAAAATACTTTGCATTCGGGATAAATAAATGTGGTGGGTTATGCTGATATGTTTTGTATTCTGTTTTGGACTCCATACCTCTTTTGGACTGCATTGACCGCCTGCCCTGTAGCAAAGCGTAGCGGGGTGTCAATGCACCATCAACACGGTTGATGGATTCCATATTCTTTATCCCTTTGGACTGCATTGACCGTGTCAATGCACCATCAACACGGTTGACGGATTCCATATTCTTTATCCCTTTGGACTGCATTGACCGTGTCAATGCACCATCAACACGGTTGATGGACTCCATATTTCTCATCACGGTACCGTCGGTAAATCCGGTGGGCTGCCGATTTCAGCAACGGTTGCATCGGAAGCGGCTGCAGACATCAGGTACACTCCGCCGCCGGCTGCAGCTACACCCAGAACCGCCCACAAGAGCCAGTTGCCTCCTTTCTTTTCCGCAGATGAAACACCTCCGGCAAATTGTTTGCGTTTTTTCTCTAATTCTTTGGGTGAATCAAGCCCTAAAATTGTCCAGGCTAATGTTTCAATTTCCACGATAAGGCCGTCCACCTTTCCCTGATACGTCACATTCTGCATATTTTCTGCTACACCGGTGGCAACGGAAAACATTTTCACATCTATGGTATAGGTATCGCCCAGTTTCCCGATAGCTCCGCTAATCATAAATTCAACACCCAGCATGGCTCCTACTTCCGCAGCACATTCATCACTGGTGCACTCTCCCGACTCAAAACCTTGTTCTTCCAATACATCCATCATGGTTCCCCGTTCCACCATGAGCACTTTATCCGTTCCCGCCATGGCGGTACTAAAGCGATCCGTCAGCGTCTGGGCTTCAAACACGGAAATTCCCCGACCTTCAAAATCTAGAACAGCTACAGTAGATTTAACTAAATCACCACCCCGTTTTAAACGGAGCCTTCCAGGCGCTTCCAGCCCAACGATTTCCCATGCCAAAATCTCCATTTCCGTCAGCAGTCCGGATATATCCCCTTTGTGGGTTGCACTTTTTGTCCTGATTGTTTCACCGGTTTCAACCGAAAACATTTTAGCATCGATGGTATAGGTTTTGCCCATCAAACCAATGGCGCCGCTGATCATATACTGCACGCCCAATAGTTGACCAACTTCCGATGCACATTCGTCCGTGGTGCATCCTGTCTGCTGAAAGCCTTGCTCTTCCATGATCTTATCCACTGCTTTTCTCTCAATGAGGCGAACAGCATTTGTATTCCCTATTTCAGTCCGCATTCGTTCTGAAAGGGTTTGTACTTCCTGAGTACTGACGCCCCGGGCTTCAAAATCGAGAATCGCAACAGTAGGTTTCCCTGACCCAGGATCTGTGGTGAATTGACCTGAAAGACTTGTGATTAATGTAGTAAGCAGGAAAAAATACTTGGTTCTATAAATAATAAACGAATGCCTTACACCGCCTTTTGACGGTTTAGATAATAACCTTTTTATGTGTTCTATCTTTGCCATAACAGTTCATGTTGCACCTGCTTGACTTATAATTATTGTATTAGGTATTCCTATATTAATATGATAAAGAATAAATTTATGTCAAAGGATAATTTGGTCTTATAATCCTTACAAATGTTCCCGCAGGTAACTGAATCCTAATTGTTATTTTTAACAGAAAGTATCGTTATTAATTTTTCCATTTATAACTCAAATACAGACATTTTACCTACTTTCGGAAAATATTAAAAACTATTTTCAATTTTGATAATCGATTTGATGTTACAATAGTAACAAGGGGCGCCTTTCGGCGCCCCCTTTTCTACAATGTAAATACGATAATTCACCCGCGTATAACAAAACAGCGGCCAAGTTGTCATTGATTACTGGTGCGTGTAACCTGCGTACAACTTTCCATGACTGATTCACTTAATATTACCAACATTTTTCATCTTTTCAGAAAAATAAATAAATCTGTCATTGCGAACGGAACGCCTAAAGGCCGGAGGTGAAGCACAGGTAGTGGAGTGTGGCAATCTCCTTCCTTTAGCAAAAGGAAAAAAGTAAAAATCTCCGGTTGTTATCAGGACCAAGGCGATCACTTCGTTTCCGCCGGCTGGCGGAGCCTCGCGATGACAGTTTTAGTGTTTTTTAGAAAAAAAGTGAAAATTAATGCCTTTTCCTGTCTATCACTTCACAGATATCTTTTTCCAATGCTTATTCTCTGTCGGTTCAGTAACCCACTTATCTCCATCCCAATATTCCAGTTTTGAAAAATACTCGGTAATAAAGTCAGGCTCAAAATCATCGTATAAATCTCTTCCATAGGTCTCGAAATAGCTATGTAGAAAACCATCAGATAGACCAACCTTCCCCATAACCATTTCGTAATCAATTGTGTAGAAAATGCCTGCAGATTTCGAAAGTCCATCACTGACTCTTACATCAAGTTGCTTTTTTCCCAAATCACTGATTTGAGTCACTAACATTCGAGCGTTATCGGATAATGTGTAGATTGTCGGCTTCACAGTCGGAAACCTGATGTAGAACCGCTGATTTCCCGGCGGAACACCTTTTGGAATATAGTTGATGTCGTCCTGAGGCGAATGTCCGCTGATGCTGCCGTATTCCAGTACGCCCAATATAGCCTGATCATAGTCATTATTCGTTCCACCGAAAACAATCTCGTCAGTCCCATCGCCATCAATATCCACAAATAGTACCCATTTTATATACCCTGCATTCCAGTATTCTTCTAAAATGTTACCCTGAAAATCCATAACGACAAGGCGAGAAGGAAACCAGGGATGATTATTGAAAACAGAAACAATTTCCTGCTCACCATCTCCATCGAAATCGTTATGAAGTACAAATGCAGTATTATAATAATCATCCATAATTTCATCTCCAAAGGTTACTTTGGGATGATCGTTGAATCGCCACTTCAGTGAACCATCGGATTCGAAATAGAGGATGGATCCATCAATTTCCTTTTTCGTGCTGTTGCCAAAACCAATAACAACCTCATTTTTGCCGTCTCCGTCAAGATCATCAATAATATATAACGGCTGCGAGACGTGAGTAGCTTTGTATTGTTCTGGACGGACAAATTCAGTTTTGAATTCATACTGCCATAATTTTCGATTTGAAGAGTTGTATACCGTCATGGTTTTATCCATTACCTCCAACCTTGAAGGATTATTATCCCGGTTTGATAAAAAATTCATGCCCATTAATATGAGAAAAACAAACACCGCAATTCCCAACACACCTTTTCGTTGAGTTTTCTTTGTTATTCTTTCTCCCAGGGATATTCTTTCTTTATGAACAACTGCTGGCTCATTCAAACAATCTGAAAGTTTGTCCGCATAAATGATATTGAGATTTCGGTTTCCGTAATTTTTGTTGAGCTCTTTAAGAATGGTCTCTGCCTTGTCACGATTCTTCGCCGGCAGAACAACACTCTTAAAAGGAGAAAAAAAGACAGTTTGTAGTTTTGTCTTCAGCGCTTTGTCAGAAATGGGCCGGACATTGCCCAACATGTCCAGGGGTCCCGTCACAACTACCTCTTGCATTAACTTATAACGAAATTTCTTGGTATGCAAAAAACTCATACTTGCCAAACTGAGAAGTCCCATCGCTACTCCCAAAGAATCACCGGTATAAAAGGAGGCTTTATCAGGAAATGAAAAAAGCATTTTGTAAAATGGTATAGACTTGCCAGCGTCATGGAAAAAGATTTTCTTTCCGGTTGTTAGAGCATCCTGGGATTGTTGGTGAATTAAGTCATTGTAAGACATGACTCTATTGTTGAAAAGTAGATGATCCTCATCCGCATCCCGGGGACGCACTGTCAGCTTCAGGCAAAGTGACTTTATGGTCCCTAAAGAAATTTCATCATGGAAAATTCCTGAATCCGGCTGCTGTTCTGTGAGCAGTGTATAGATGCAATCTTCCCGTGCGTTACCCACTGTCTGTTTCCAGTTGTGAATGATCTCCTGGAGTTCTGCGCCCACTTCCGAGGGGATTCCATCTTTCTTAATCATTGCCGACACCAATCGGTCGAACTTTTCTAAATTTGAACCGTCATTACCATCATCTATGTCAATACGGTAATTTTCGTATTTTTCATGATCAAATTCTTGCCAAATAACACTCAATCCCTCATTCCATTCACCAAGGTAGAAATAGGTCTTTGCCATGGCCTGTTTGACTATTTGAAGCGTTCTGACGAATTCGACCGATCCTGACTCTTCCGGGCATAGTTCCCGGGAAGAAAGCAGAACCTTATTCAATTTCAGCAATTGATCAATGGGGCGGTAAAGGAGAGCTTCTTCAGTCAATTGCTCAAGTAAATATGGTAGAAGTTCCTGGTAGTAGGATTGATACAAAACAGGATTCTCCTTCTGATTCAACTGATCGAAAAAGTCAGTAAGTAAAGTTACTTTAAACCGGTTGCTCTGAAAAACAGATAGGTTGTGGAGTAACTCACGGAAGTGTTCTTCAATGGCTACCAGGGAATTCGGGTTGGAAGTAGGCATGATTGAGAATTCTTAACGTTCACTCATTAGGAAAATAATCAGCCCATTAATCGAATACTTTAATGCTCAGTTCCCCATTCCGCTTCAGACCTTGAAAAACGGCCAGCCCTTTTTTAGTCTTTATAATTTTTGGGTCCCGTTTACCCCGGGTTACCATGATCCTGAGACGTTTATTATCCGCACTGGGGATTTTCAAAAGGTGAACCTTCAGGGCGTAGTCCAAGTCAGAAGATATAAATTCAACCTTGATTGAATCATTTCTTTCATTGGTCAAGACTATTTCAGTTTGTGCTACCTCCTCCGTGCCCCAGATGTCCAAGGGTGTTAAGTCAAATGAAGCACATGGAGTCTGGACCTTAACCAATAGATCTTTTGTTTCCGGCAGAGATAAATCTCCCAGATGGACTTTACCATTATCATCACTGATATATTCTTTATTTACATTTGGAATTGATACCAGTACGTTTCGGTAATTCTGTTCATGATCGGAAATAAGATGTAAAGTTATTTCACTGTTTTTTACAGTCCTGATCACTCTTACCAGTATTTCTCCATCCTGGGTAGTCAGTACTCCAAGATTTTGAAAAGGTTTTAACTGAACCACATCCGTCGAGGCTGCAGCCAGTACAGCCGGTATTCCTACCACTGACTGACGTGTATCTTTGAAAGACAACGGATAAGCAATGTATATCCATCTGCTAAAATTCCTAGCTATATCCTGAATAAACCTGTACTCTAACAATGAGACCGGTTCGGAAGAGATTTTCTTGAATTCTCCATAGAATGTTTCCAACTTTGCTGCCCGCTCGCTGCAATGGGCGCACTTCTCCAAATGTTCCAGGACGCCCGAGGCGACTTCCTCTGTCCCAAGCTTTTCGTCCAGAACAATCAGTTCCAACTCTATTTCAGTAAGACATTTCATTTTACCTCCGCATTATAACTTATAGGTACATATTTATAAAATTCGTAAATATTATTGTTCCCACAAATCCCGGAGATGTTTTTTACCCAATCTGATCATATACTCCAATCGATTTTTGTGAAGATCCCAGTTATCCTTAAATAAACCATTATCCGTGCAACGGTTCATGTATTGGGGTATTTTTTGCGGCGAACCACACGAAAGTAAATCGTTGAAATACGCCTCTAACACACTTACATATTTGGCCGCCTCTTTAGAAGACATTTTTTGTTTACGTACATATGTTATGTTAATAACATTTTGGATGTGTAAAGATAGATTTCTCATTAATCCATTAGGGTCATTAAGCAATGACTGTCGCTGATATACATTTCGGTCTGTCGTATACTGGTAATCATTAATCGAAACCAGTTGGAGTCCCCAGACAGCTTTTAAAGAATGAAATAGTTTCTCTCGTGATACAAATAAACGATATTCATCATTTTCAATCAAACTCTTCAGTACCCATTCCACAACATCCGGAGTTTTTTGGGAGACCTTCAAAAATTCGACAAGCTGTTGTTCCAGTTCTATGGCTGGAATCTCCTGCAATTCAGGGCGCAAGGCTGATGGAACGTCACCTGTTGGGGTCGCTGGGATGTAATAATAATGAAGCATGTCAAAATCCTTGAATACACCGATATTTTGGTTGCGTTTTGGCGCCAATTGGAGGTTTCTATAAATACGCCATCCTGCAGGGTCATCTTGCTTAAAAACATTGATGAGTTCCTGTTTGGCTTTAGACACTACAATTCGCCGCAGATGGATAAGAGCCAGACTTTCTTCAGCCTCAATGTCTTTGAGCAGAGGATGGAAAAATCGTTGCAGTTCATAAAAACACCCGTAATCATCCCGGGCAAAAAGGGGCGCTATGATGTCAATCGCCATATTCGAGAGCTCATCCGGGTGGTTTGTTTGTGTATACAGCTTGTTGTAATAACGCTGCGTTCTAAGATAAGATTCGGCCAAAGATTTGCTAATGTGAACAAGAAAACTAATATCGCTCTGATTATAATTGTTCGAAACTATTTTAATAATTATAGGGGAGAGTTTTTCCTTTAGCAACATAATCGAACTGGTTAATTAATATCGTTTCTTCTTCAGGGTAATCATGCTTATCTGTTCATCATCGGTTCTTATCGTATTGTATTTGGTAAGAAATTATAAGAATCTTTGTGTGAAATCAAATAAACAAAATCATTCAATGGGTCATCCATGAGATGATCTGCGTTTTGTTCCAAATTTCGTTTCTGAAAATATTCCGGAACCATTTGAGATGATTACGATGAGAAATGAATTCAAGGTTTTTTAGTGATAACCTTTCAAAGGTGTCAATCCTTGCCATCAACATTTATGCTCCGAGGCGTACAGATGAGCCACCTTTTGGATTGAGTTGACTGCTTGCCCAGTAATGAAGAATGAATATTCAGAGTGTCAACTCATACATCAACCCGGAGAGTTTCCTGTGGATTGCGTCAACCGTGTTGACGCACCATTGACACGGTCAATGGATTCCATATTTTTTTTTGGATTACATTTTTTTGATTATGTCAATCCAAGCATCAACATGGTTGATGCAAACCAAATTGACTATTTATTACATTTCCAAAGTCAAAAATCGGGATACATCTCCTCTTTTTACGAGGAATAAGACGGTGTTCCCTCTGGATTCTTTATCGAGTAAATCATAAAATACTTCAACATTATCCACATTTTTCCGTCCAACTCTTATAATAACATCCCCCGGTCTTAATCCGGCAGAATAGGCTTTACTTCTTCTATCGATTTCAGAGACAACCACTCCCTCAATACCTCTTTCAAGATTATATTCTCTCCTAATGCGTGAATTAACATCTTCAACCATAAATCCAAGATCAGATTCATATTCTTTATCTACTTTGGCTAGTGTACGTGGATTTTCCGGGAGTTCCTCCAAAGTGATATAATATTTTTTCTTTTTGCCATCGCGTAGTAACTCAACCTTATAGCGTTTACCCGGTGTTGAGCTGGATACGACATTTTTTAAGCGGGATGATCCGGTAATATTCTTGTTATCAAAACCGGTAATAATATCACCGATTTCAATACCGGCTTTTTCAGCGGGACTGTTTTTTACTACATCTCCGATCAATGCGCCATCCCGGGTGTCCAAGTCCAGAGCTCTCGCAGTGGCATCATCCAGATCTTGTATATACACACCCAGCCAGGAACGAATCACACGGCCTTCGCTGATTAAATCATTCATCACTTTTTTGACCATATTGATTGGTATTGCAAAACCAACACCTCGATTCGATCGTTCAAATCCTCCGGTAGCAATGGCCGCATTAATCCCAATTAATTCTCCGTTTAAGTTTACTAACGCTCCACCGCTGTTTCCGGGATTGATTGCGGCATCCGTTTGAATGAAATCTTCATAATTATCATTAGAAATAATATTGCTGCGACCCAAGGCGCTGATAATTCCTGCTGTAACAGAATGGCTTAAATTTTCATTAAACGGACTGCCGATGGCCAACACCCATTCGCCAACACGCAATATATCAGAATCACCCAACTTTATTTCATTCAAATCGTCGGCTTGAATTTGGATAACCGCTAAATCTGATTTAGGGTCTGTTCCAACTATTTCAGCGTGATACTCCCTCTTATCAATGAGTTTAACAGTAATCTCATCCATGTTTTCAACGACATGATTATTCGTCAAAATGTAGCCATTATCTTTATCAATGATGACGCCAGATCCTAAGGCACGCGTTTTATATTCTTGGTCAAAGAATTTTCTCGGGTAAAAATTCTCGAAAGGATTTCTGTTATGA
The DNA here is from genome assembly GCA_022562455.1 of Fidelibacterota bacterium. GTDB lineage: Bacteria > Fidelibacterota > Marinisomatia > Marinisomatales > SCKK01 > SCKK01. Next base: position 10,421 of record JADFPG010000093.1, read on the forward strand.
TATCGTTCATTTTTAACCGTTTTATTTACCATGATCGTTACCACTGACGGATTGACCTCCTCCGCAACATCCGCAAATGCTTTGCTGAACTGGGAAACAATGGTGTTCTGTGCCCAGCCAAGGGAAAATAAAATTGTGAATGTTATTAAATATTTTTTCAAGATAAATACTCCTATCAAATTGTTGAATTCATTTGCTGAAATTGTATGCGGAAATTACCAATTAGTTCCAAATGGTAACGGTTCTGCAAACTTATGGAACCGTTTACTATCTATATCTGATTAATGAAACATGCCTTGTATTGGTAAAATTCACGTCGATGTACTTTATGACTTCCCCTCTTTTTGATATCCAGGACTGCAATTGTGTCCTGACCTTGTAAGGTAATATACGTTTTTTGGATATCTACAAGATTTAGGTCATCACATGATTATGCAATAAACAATCCAAATAAAAATATGGATCGTTTTGCTAAATCCCTTTTGAAAAGCTGAACAACCA
>JADFPG010000094.1 GCA_022562455.1 Fidelibacterota bacterium
ATCTGGAAATTGGTCAAGCTCAATATACGGCGATGTGTACCAACGAAGGTGGAATCATCGACGATTGCGTTTTGTACCGGAATGAGGCATCCTACCTGTTTGTGGTCAATGCCTCCAATATTGAAAAGGATTTTCTTTGGCTAAATAATCATTTGGAAGAAAATGTTTCACTGATAGATATTTCCGATGACACCACACTGATAGCCGTTCAAGGACCTGAATCAAAAAATCTATTAAAAAAGGTACTGGATGAAGGATCTGTGATAGATTCATTAAAATTTTACCATCATGAGACGATTACTTTTAATGGTAAACAGGTCCTCTGCAGTAGAACAGGATATACGGGTGAACTTGGTTATGAGATATATTGGAAAGGTGAGGGCGCAAGTAATCTTTGGGATGTTTTGCTTGTAGCTGGGAAAGAGTTTGATGCGAAGCCAATCGGATTGGGTGCCCGGGATACATTGCGGCTTGAAATGAAATATTGCCTTTATGGGAATGATATTGACGAATCCACCAATCCAATTGAGGCAGGATTAAGTTGGATAACCAAGTTGGATAAAGGAAGTTTCGTGGGTAGAAAAGCTCTTAACAAAGTGAAGGAAAATGGAGTATCCCGTCAATTGGTGGCATTTAAAATGTTAGAAAAAGGAATACCGCGTAAAGATTACAAAGTTTTTTCAAATAACATAGAGATTGGCATAGTGACAAGCGGTACTCTCTCTCCCTCATTAAAAAGCGGAATTGGGATGGCATATGTGAATATTCCATTTGTAAAAGTGGGGACAGTAATACAGATTGAGATACGAGAAAAACTTCTACAAGCGAAAATTATAAAACCACCCTTTTGGAAGAAGGGTAGCTTAATAGCTAATTAAACGTCTTGGAAATTCAAAGTTCTCACGTAAAAAAGCATGATTGTATGGATGAATGAATGTATGTATAGAAGTTCATGCAGTCATACAATCATACATTCATTCAACACCCAATACCTTTGCTTATCTATCACCCGCTAATCGAACATTTCTCTTTAATCAATTCGCGTAGCTATGTTCTTGATGGATCATTTCATTTAAACTACGAAAATTCTCTCACTGTTCGTGTATTTCCCAAAGGGACTCCGCTGGAGCAAGCATCCAAGTGTTCAAGTGCCTGCCCTGTAGGGAGCGTAGTCCCGACGCGTCGGGATACGGGGTTCAAGTGTTAGAGTGTTAAAGTTTCAAGGTGAACGAGTCTTTTGAGTTGAGTAATTCCAAATTCTCGAACAGGAACCTACTGAATTGTTGATGGTTGGTAAATATGGCCACACATGACTCTATAAATACTTATATTCCAAATTGTTGATCGCAAAAAAATAATAAATGTTAACATTTTTTTGAATTACTAGACTGTTAAATTTGACTTGTGATATTATCATTTATTTTAAGAGTGGGATACATCCAATAGGAGTTATTAAGCCAATAACATGAAAAACAGGCGAAACGAAATCATTGGGATTCTTCTGATACTTATATCAGTATTGGTATTGTTAAGCCTTGTCTATCACAATCCAACAGAAGAGCCCTCAGTCTCCCCCCACATCGCCATCACAAATCCGATGGGTATTGTGGGAGTGTACATTTCACATTATTTAATCAAGTTCACTTTGGGCTATGTCACTTTCATCTTTCCTTTGCTTGGTATCATTTGGGGTTGGTGGATTTTTAGCAGAAGGTCGCTGAAACAATTAACTCGCTTGTCACTGTTCATACTTTTATTGGCACTTTTGACCTCAATTGCCATAGGTCTTCCTTCTGTGATTAAAGGGATTACCGGAATACCCAGCTATCACTATTCAGGTTTGGTCGGAGGCGTGCTGGCGAATTTGCTACATGACTTTTTAGGGACCATCGGAACAGTGTTAATCCTGTTTTCCGGAGCTTTAATTCTTATAAGAGGATATTTCCGGTGGAGTTATTATAAACCATTTAAAGAAATAGCTGAGAAGTGGATAGTAATTAAAGAAAAAAGAGCTCAAAAAAATCTGTTAAAGAAGAAGGAACGTGAGAAGAAAAAACATACAAAAATTTTACTTTCGCAATTGCAGCAGAAAAGAAGTGAAAAAATTATGCCGGAAAAAGATAAGTCGATCAAGAAAAGAACTTTTCCTGAAGTACCTTCCGTTATTTTACCAGACGAAGAGAAAGAACGTCTTCAAAGATTGGACAAACCAGATGATTCTGAGCTAAGGAAAGTAGAACAGAGTGAAATGTTTGGAACTGGAGTACCCGAGGACAAAGGGGAAAAAAGCCTGACCGATGAAGGGGAATCATCTTATACCATCGGAACAGAGGTCATTGAAGAAGAAGTAGATTTGGATTCACAGACACAGAGCGCCCCCCGGCGTGAATACCGATTGCCCTCTGTGGAACTTTTGGATGCAAAAGCTGATGTTTTTATTCCCAGTACAAGTCATGAAGAACTTGTAGAAACGGCAAATTTTTTGGTGCAATCACTTCGCACCTTTGGTGTAGATGGAAGAGTCGTAAATATTTCACCCGGACCTATTATTACCCTCTTTGAAGTGGAGCCAGCTGAAGGAGTACGAGTAAATAAATTTGTTCAGCTTTCAGATGACCTGGCACGGGTAATGATGGCGCAAAGAGTGAGAATTATTGCTCCCATACCCGGAAAATCGACAGTAGGGATTGAGATACCAAATAAGAATCCATCTATTGTCTATTTTAAAGGGGTGATCAATTCTGAGAAGTTTATCAACTCGGCATCAAAACTGACCATTGCTCTCGGAAAAACCACAAGCGGTGAAAATTACATCATTAATTTAAATGAGATGCCGCATCTGCTCATTGCGGGTACGACAGGTTCCGGAAAGTCAGTATGTATCAATACCATAATTATGAGTATTCTTTACCAGGCAACGCCAGAAGAAGTTCGATTTATTCTTATTGATCCCAAGAAATTGGAATTGGCAGCCTATCGTGACCTGGAAAAATATCATTTGATAACAACCCATGATATTGATGAATATGTCATTACTACGCCTGAAAATGTAATCCTTGCATTACATTCTGTCGAACGGGAGATGAGCCGCCGTTACAATGTTTTAGCTGATGCCGTGGTTAGAAATATTGAAGAATATCATCGTAAGTGTGAAAAAGATAGCCAGCTTAAGACCATGCCATATATTGTGATAATAATCGATGAATTGGCTGATCTTATGCTAAGAGCGCCAAAAGAAGTGGAAGTCCCTATCGCTCGTCTGACTCAGATGGCAAGAGCAGTTGGAATTCATTTGGTTGTAGCTACACAACGTCCCTCAGTCGATGTGATAACGGGTGTTATTAAGGCGAATTTCCCGGCGAGAATTGCATTTCAAGTAGCAACTAAGGTAGATTCACGGACAATTATTGATGGGAATGGCGCAGAAAAACTTATCGGGAAAGGGGATATGTTATTTCTACCTCCAGGTTCATCAAGCCCAATTCGACTACATAATTCTTTTGTTTCTCTCGATGAAATTAATCGAATTGTAGATTATATCACCACACAGCCTACACCGGAAGAATTGAAACTGGAAGGCGCCAGGATACAAATCTCAGGTGAGGGAGAGTTCGATTTAGAAACAAAGGGAGAAGACAAGTTGTTTCGAGAAGCGGTAAATCTGGTAATAACTCATCAACAAGGGTCAATTTCACTTCTTCAACGGCGACTTAAAGTTGGATATTCGAGGGCAGCCCGACTAATTGATGAGATGGAAGAAGCAGGAATTGTGGGACCGTTTACGGGGAGCAAAGCAAGGGACGTACTCGTAGACGAGATGTATCTTCTTGGGCTGGGAGATGATGAGCCCTAATTTTTTTCACCGAAATCTCTCAATTTTACTTATCATTACCTATCTCCTGTTCGGGAAATCTTATGATCTTTTTGCAAATACCGGTCATCCAACTAATATGTTGGACAGTATAAAAGCTGCTCTTTTTGACCCTGAAGGTTTGGAACTGAATGTTGTCTGGGAATATAATTTTGGTGGTGAAAAATGGAAAGGTGACGGCATATTGTTTCTATTAGGTAATGACTATCTAAAACTTACCTTACCTCACCAGGTTATACTGATTAAAAAGTCGACCATAATGAGCTATTATCCTGAAACAGACCAGGTAATCATTGATTATTTTGATCGAAATGACAATTCAAATATTTTCTCTATTTTACTGGGAGATTTTTCGGGGTTCTCTATCGCTTCGGAACATAATGTAAATGTTACCGATAGACGGGTTGTTCTGGAATCTAACTCTTTGATTGGATTTGATCGTATTGAAATGACATTAGACCAGGATGACTGGATCCCAAAGACTATCCTGGGTGAGGCGGGAAAGGATATTAAAATTATGATAACAATTGTGTCGAGCTCTCTATTAAAAAATCCGGATGCTTTGATTAATGGAACTTTGGTTGGTGCTGAAATAATAGATTTTAGAGAGTGACATGAAGAAGTTGATAATAGGGTTAATCATAAGTGCGATAGGGCTTTATATAGCTTTTCGTAAAATTGACCTGGCAGCTCTAAGTGATGTATTCATCCATATTAATATTGGGTGGCTATTATTAGCAATAGGGCTAATTATTTTTAGTGTATGGATCAGAGCCCTCCGGTGGCAGTTGATTCTAACTCCCATTAAAATGATTCGCATAGCGCCACTTTTCTCCGCCACAATGATTGGATATTTTGGGAATGGAATACTCCCATTTCGTTTGGGAGAACTGCTCAGGGCTTATGCATTAAAAAGAACTGAAAAATCAATATCAATAGCATCTTCCTTCGGGACAATCATGGTGGAAAGGCTCCTGGATATGATTGGTGTAACAGTACTCATGGTGACCCTTTTTGGACTTTATAATGTTCCATCATGGTTAACCAAGGCAGGTATTTTCATGGGTATAATCGTTCTCGGGTGCATTGCATTACTATTTTGGATGTCTTTTTCTCACAAAGAATGGCTGGACCGCTTGGAATCACTCACAATTTTAAAAAGGGGAATGGGGTTAAGAATTAGAAAACTTCTTCATTCTTTTATAGAAGGTTTGTTAACATTACGCCATGTCCGAAACGTAACCCCCCTTATTATTTATTCTATATCGTTATGGATAATTTACTGGGTGATTACCGTTGTCTCCGCAGCCTCACTTAATATTCAACTTAGCTGGATTGAAGCTGGTATAGTGTTGGTTGCAACAACTATGGTAATTTCGATTCCATCGTCACCTGGTTATATTGGTACATATCACGCTGCTGCAGTTTTAATAATGGTAGATTTATTGGGAAAATCTGTGGCGAGTTCACAGGCTTTTGCCATATTAATTCATGCAGTTGGATTTCTCCCACTTGTATTGATAGGATTTTATTATCTATTAAAACATTCAATTCACATAAAAGATGTACAAAAAATTAGATTAGACACCTGATCTGCACCTATTGATTAAAACTATATTCTATGAAAAATAATCTGGTAGTTTTTCTTGACAGAGATGGGACCATAAATCCTGACCCGGGTTATATTTCATCACTTGCTGATTACACGTTTTATGAAGATACACTGGATGCTTTAAGTCTTCTTTCGAAATATAGTTATAAGTATGTTATTATTACCAATCAGTCTGGTATTGCTCGGGGATATTTCAGTGAATCTGATTTACAAAAGATCCATGACTATATAAAAATGGAATTTAAAGAAGCTGGAATCTCACTTTTAGATATTTATTATTGTCCGCACCATCCTGATGATAAATGCAAATGCCGGAAACCTGGTATTGAGTTTTTTATACAAGCTTCAATAAAACATTCTATCGACCTCAAAAAATGTTATATCATCGGAGATACACTCATGGATATGGAAGCAGGTAGAGACCTGGGACTAAAGTTGATATTAGTAAGAACTGGCAAAGGGGAAAAAACCAAACTGGAGATTAATAATCAGGATGGTCAAATCGATTTTGTTGGATATAATCTAATGGATTGTATTAAATATATAATTAAACAGGAAAATTTACAGTGAAGATAGCCATACTTATGGGTGGTAACTCCTCTGAAAGGGAGATTTCTCTAGAAACAGGAGCGGCTGTCTTAACAGCCTGTAAAAAATTAGGGTTTAGTGCGATTGCCTGTCCCTATCAGGACAGCATTTATGAAGTGATTTCCCTCTTAAAGGAAGCTGATATTGTATTTAATGCACTTCATGGCGGAGAAGGAGAGGGTGGCGGTGTACAAAAAATTCTCGATAAAGAAAATATTAAATATACAGGTTCAGACCCACGGTCATCTGAATTTGTGATGGACAAACATCGCAGCAAATCACTTATGTTGGAAAACAATCTGCCAACGCCTCCTTGGCTGCATATTGATACAACTAAAGTTAACGGAGTTGATTTTACTGATGCTAAGTTTGGGTATCCTGTGGTTGTAAAACCGAATTCGGAAGGAAGTACAATCGGTGTGACAATTGTCAAAAGCTCACATGAATTAGATAGGGCAATGGACCTCGCATCTGAATTTGGAAAGGATATTCTCGTCGAAAAGTATATTCCCGGGAGGGAGATCACGGTTGGGATCCTCGGAGAAGTAACACTGCCGATCATTGAGATTCTCCCTTCCCATGAAATGTATGATTATAATTGTAAATATACTTCTGGTATGTCAAAATATATCTGTCCTGCAGATCTTTCATCAGAAATTACAAAAAAAATATCAGAAGCGTCATTTCAGATAACCAAACTGTTGGGGTGCAAGCATTACTGCAGAGTTGATTTTCGTCTCGATAACAGGGATAATTTTTACTGTTTGGAAGTAAATACTTTACCCGGAATGACTAGTACAAGTCTTGTCCCAAAGGCAGCAAAGGCAGCAGGTATTTCTTTTGAACAACTTATCCAAAGAATATTGGAATTTGCCATCCATGAATAAAGATACCGAAAAATCGGTCTGGATTGCCGTCTACACAAAGTCACGTCATGAAAAAACAGCAAATGATGAATTCATGAAAAAGGGAATAGAATCATATTTACCGTTAATAAAAACCAGAGTTCAATGGAAAGATCGAAAGAAATGGGTTTGGAAACCACTTTTCAGAAGTTATATCTTTGTAAAAATACTTTTAAAAAACACATTATATGTATTGCAGACTTATGGCGTACATCACATTGTTAAATTTAATGGCAAACCTGCCGTGATTTCAGATAACCAAATAGAAGCCGTAAAATTAATTTTAGAAGGGGGATACCATCCTGATTTGCATGAATATCTTGAGGTGGGAGATGAAGTTGAAATCATTGATGGTCCTTTAAGGGGATTACGGGGGATATTATCACGAAAAGACCGCCGCACCCGATTTGTATTAAAATTAGACGGTATTCAACAGGCACTTTCTCTGGAAATCAGTCAGGAGTTTTTGAAAAAGGTGAAAAAATAGTGGGACTTAAACTATATAATACATTTACAAGAAAAGTAGAGAGTTTTCAACCAATAGATAATAATAAGGTAAGACTCTATTCTTGTGGTCCTACAATTTACGACTTTGCTCATATTGGGAATTTTCGAGCTTTTATTTTTATTGATCTTTTAAAAAGAATATTAAAATTTTCAGGATATGAAGTAAACCATGTTATGAATATAACAGATGTTGATGATAGAATAATAAAGAAATGTGGAGTTGAAAATATATCAATTTCTGAATTAACACCTCAATATCTCGACGCTTTTTATGAGGATATGTACATATTGGGTATTGAACCAGCTGAATATTATCCCCTTGCTACTGAGCATATCACTGATATGATTAAACTCATCGAAAAATTAGTGGGGAGAAAACATGCCTATATCACAAACGAAGGGTCTGTATTCTTTGATATAACATCATTCGTAGACTATGGGAAATTATCAAAAATAAGCGCTGATTCCTTAAAGCAAACGGACCGTGTATCATCTGATGAATATGAAAAAGAAAATCCTACAGATTTTGCTCTATGGAAAGCATGGAAACCGGAAGATGGTGACGTAGGATGGAATTCACCATGGGGTAGAGGAAGACCAGGATGGCACATTGAGTGCTCAGCCATGTCGATGAAATATTTAGGAGAATATTTTGACATACATTGTGGAGGAACTGATTTAATGTTTCCCCACCACGAAAATGAGATTGCCCAAAGCGTAGGTGCAACCGGTAATGAGTTTGTGAATATATGGCTCCACTGTGAACACCTATTGGTCAATAACACCAAAATGAGTAAATCACTCGGAAATTATTATACATTAAAGGACTTACTTGAAAAAGGATTTGCTCCGGAAACTCTACGATATTTTTTGTTAACAACACATTATAGACAAAAAATTAACTTAACATTTGAACATCTTGATGCTGCTGCATCCTCAGTAGAAAGACTACGTGATTTTAGTCGTCGCCTGGAGTTGCTGGCAGGTGAATCAAAAGGGAAAACCTACGCGTATGTAGAAGAGAATTTTCTAAAGGTTATGAACGAGGATTTAAATATATCAGCAGGATTGGCTGTGATTTTTAACTGGATTAGGGGTATGAATCGGTACCTTGATTCAAATAGCCTTTCTTCAGAATTGGCGGGAGAAGCGCTGATTTTACTCAAACGATTTGACATGATATTAAATGTGATATTTGAGGAAGGTATTGTTCTTAATCAAAAAGATAGTGATCTCATAAAGGAGCGAGAAGTAGCCCGGCAGAATAAACATTGGACGCGGGCGGATGAAATACGTGAGTATTTTTTAAAAAAGAATATCACTCTTGAGGATACCGCAAAAGGGACAGTAGTTAAACGAAACATTAAACAGTAACATTTTATTTGTAACCACAAATATTAATACGTTTTTTTATCTAAAAATATTTCTTTTTTTATAGAAAAAGAATTTGACATTATTTTTGGGTATAACTAAATTTCAAGGCTATAGAATCGGAAAAACATAGTTGACAAGTCCTGATAAGTTGAGATAGCTAAGCCGGAAGAGTCAAGATTTGTCGATATAGCTTCCCGACTTTAGTCGGGAGCAGAGTCCCGATATGCCGATATAGCTCAATTGGTAGAGCAGCTGATTTGTAATCAGCAGGTTGGGGGTTCAATTCCCTCTATCGGCTCTAGAGCATATCGGGATAATCAGCAGGTCGGGGGTTCGAATCCCTCCACCGGCTCAACAGAAAGTCGGGATAATCAGCGGGTTGGGGGTTCTCCCGACCTGTGTTGGGACTTCGGTGGCTCAGGGTATTCAGTATGCAGTTAGCTTAAATAAATGAGAAAAGTCGGATAGGCAATTAAAAAATACTTCGCTAAGATATTGAAAAACACAAACCAATATTATTTTAATGATATACTGCATACCCCCAATAAATTGGGGAGATGGCAGAGTGGTCTATTGCACCAGACTGTAAATCTGGCGGCGGAAGCCTTCGGTGGTTCAAATCCATCTCTCCCCACATATACTGGTTCAACCTACGATAGGCTATTTATTAAGTACAACTTTATATGCGGGTGTAGCTCAGTTGGTAGAGCATCAGCCTTCCAAGCTGAGGGTCGCGAGTTCGAACCTCGTCGCCCGCTCGGTAAGGTAACTGAGGGTCGTCCCGATGGAATTGGAAAACCTCGTCGCCAACTAAATTTTGATAGGAACAATCAGATAGATAAAATTAAGATACCCTTTCAACTTTACATCGGACTTAAACCAACCAATTGGTGTCAACCTATATTAAGTGCCTACGTAGCTCAGTCGGTAGAGCACGTCCTTGGTAAGGACGGGGTCACCGGTTCAAGTCCGGTCGTAGGCTCATTCAATAATTAGGGAAGGAGGTCAGTAATGGCGAAAGAGAAATTTTCAAGGACAAAACCTCATGTAAATATAGGGACGATAGGTCATGTAGATCATGGCAAGACGACATTGACGGCAGCGATGACATTAATATTATCGAAGCGTGGTTTATCTGAAGTCAGGACATTTGATTCCATTGACAATGCCCCGGAGGAACGTGAGCGAGGGATCACGATTCAGACAGCACATGTGGAATACGAGAGTGAGAAGCGTCATTATGCACACATTGACTGTCCTGGACATGCTGACTACATCAAGAACATGATTACAGGGGCAGCACAGATGGATGGAGCTATCCTGGTGGTATCAGCGGCAGATGGACCCATGCCCCAGACACGTGAGCACATATTATTGGCAAGACAGGTGAACGTTCCGGCGATTGTGGTTTATCTTAATAAGACGGATATGGTAGATGATCCTGAGTTGATTGAATTGGTGGAGTTGGAGGTACGTGAGTTATTAAGTGAGTATAAATTTCCTGGAGATGATATTCCTGTTATTCCCGGGAGTGCGTTGGAGGCATTAAATAATCCGGAGGATCCTGAGAAGACGAAGTCCATCCTGGAGTTAATAGAAGCGATAGACAGTTACATTCCTGAGCCTGAGCGAGATGTGGACAAGCCATTTTTGATGCCGGTGGAAGATGTATTCAGTATTACGGGACGAGGGACTGTAGGGACAGGGAGGATAGACCGAGGAATTGTAAAGGTAGGTGATGAGGTAGAAATTATAGGATTGGGATCGGATATGAAGACGGTAGTGACGGGAGTGGAGATGTTTCGTAAGGAGTTGGATGAAGGCAGAGCGGGAGACAATGCAGGATTATTGTTACGGGGAGTAGACAAGGATGCGTTAAAACGTGGGCAGGTTATATCTGCACCTGGGAGTATTACACCTC